>JBBQRC010000284.1:0-6723 GCA_038215215.1 Pirellulales bacterium | reverse complement strand
AAGTACAAGTACCAGCCCCCACGGCTCTCGAAGTTGCCGCACCCCGATCCGTCCCATCCACCAAGCACCGCTAAACCAGCTTAGCGTATGGGGAGCCAGGATGCGGGGGCCATGCTTACCTGCAAAGCGACATGCTTCCGCCAATGGCAGAATCTCGGAGGCCAAAATCTCGGACGTGGTAGCAGGACGATCGATTGCCGCCACCAGATCTGCGTGCCGCTCAGCCAGCACAGCAGCAATTCGGCGAATGACCCGAAAACGATCAGTTGCAGCCAAATTCCACCATCGCGATTGCGCGGCGAGTGCTGCTTGGCGACTTTCCGCTACCAGAATCCGAATATCTGAGGTCAATTTGCAACCACCCCTAAAAGCTCAAGAAAGTAGGAAAGCCCAAGAAATTAGGTCAGCGGAATTTAAGATCAGGGAACTGAGCAAGGGAAAGTGACTCAGTTTGACTGAGACGATCGACATCGCGCGCTGGACTCGGTCCTGAAATCCCCACCGCCGACTATACTTTGCACTTAACTAGGTCTCAGTTGGCCGATATTATACCGGCTCAGGTCAAGGCTGAATTTGGCCTCGAGCAAACTATACGGTGAAAGTACGTTGCGAAGATGACAGGCAGAACCATTGCGATAGGTGACATTCACGGTTGTGCAACCGCCCTGCGGACGCTGATTGCAACTATCGAACCGACTTCGGAAGACACGATCGTGACGCTCGGCGACTACGTCGATCGGGGGCCCGATTCACGCGCTGTGATTGATCAGCTTTTGGTGCTCGGCCAACAATGCAGCTTGGTCGCCTTACAAGGCAATCATGAAGAGATGATGCTGGAAGTCATTCGCGATAAACAGCCACCGTTCCGTTGGTTGCAATATGGCGGAGTCGAAACGCTGGACTCTTATGGCTTCGCGGGGGATTTGTCGGTCATTCCGCAATCACACGCAGATTTTTTCGGGGCGATGAAAGACTATTTCGAAACCCCCGATCACATCTTCCTGCACGCCAACTACAATCCCGACTTGCCGCTCGAGAAGCAATCGAAGCATGCGCTGCGTTGGCAAAAACTAACCGAATACACACCGGGCCCACACGTGAGCGGACGGCGCGTGGTGGTGGGCCATACACATGATCGCGGCGGGGAGATCTTTGACGTTGGCTACCTCATTTGCATCGACACCTTTTGCTACGGCGGCGGCTGGTTGACCGCACTGGACGTTCATAGCGGAAAATTGTGGCAGGTCGATGCAGAAGGCCGGCTCCGCAACCCGTAGCCGAACTCGTTCTGCATTTGAGTTCTTCCGAACAACAGCGGACCGCACCCAACGAAGACAGGGCAACACGCTGTGGCTACGTCATGACATCCGACATGCTCGCAGCGCAGCTCAGCTCAGCTCAGGTTAAGCCGCGGCAGATCGCTCGAACAGCTTGGCGATTACCTCTTCCAGCGGCGGGTCTTCGACCGCGATGTCATCCACTTGATATTGCTGCAGGATGCTGGCGAGCATCTTCGTCACTTCGGTGCGAGGGCAACGCAAATTCACTTTAGGGAGTAACACCGAGTCCACTTGCGCAAAGCGTTCCAGTCCCTCGGCCGTTTGACCCTCGGCCAATTGCAATCGCAAGATCTTCGAACCGCTAAAGCTGTCGATAATCTGAGCCAGCGAGCCATCGAACTTGATGGCCCCATCCGTAATCACGACCACGCGTTTGCAGAGCGCGGCCACATCTTTCATGTAATGACTGGTCAGCAGAATCGTGATCTTCCGTTGTTCCTGATAAAACTTCAGGAACTGCTGGATATTGTGCTGAGCAATGACGTCCAACCCAATCGTCGGTTCGTCCAAGAATAGCACTTCGGGTGAATGCAGCATGGCGGCAATCAATTCCATCTTCATGCGTTCACCCAGCGACAATTCGCGGACCGGCCTACCCAGCAATTTGCGGACGGTCAGCAACTCAGTGAGTTCATCTAGGGTGCGATTAAAATCCGCTGGCGCGATACGATAAATCTGTTGATGAAGCCGGAACGACTCCTGGGCGGGCAAATCCCACCACAACTGATTCTTTTGCCCCATGACCAGCGCAAAACGTCGGCGATAGGCATTATCCCGCATCCAGGGCACATGCCCCATCACCCGCGCCGTACCGCTAGTTGGGTAAATGACTCCAGAAAGCAGCTTGAGCGTGGTTGTTTTGCCAGCCCCGTTGGGCCCCAAAAAGGCTACAAATTCCCCCTGCTCTACTTTCAGGTCGATCGATCGAACCGCTTCAACTTGTCGATATTCGCGATGCCATAGCCCGCGCACCGCAGCCATTAAGCCCTCTTGCTTGTGATAGACCTTATAGGACTTACTCAAATTCTCGATTTCGATGATGGCCATAGTGACCGTAAGTATAGGTGGACCCGGGAGAACTGCAAAGTCGGCGGTGGCAGCGAAGTCATCTCTCCCATCTAACAGTGAACCCGTATTCGGCTTAAAATTTATCACGCAACTTCTACTAGACCATCGCAGGATAGGCACTATGCAACGCAGACGACTGGGCAGCACCGATTTAGAACTGCCAATTCTGAGCTTTGGCGCTTCTTCGCTCGGAGCCGAGTTTCGCGGCGTGACGATGGACGAGGTCTTTGCATCGATACGCGTGGCCCTGGAACTGGGGATGAACTTCATCGACACCTCTCCATTTTATGGTCGCGGCATGAGCGAGGTGCTGCTGGGTGTAGCCCTTAAGGATGTCCCACGCGAGAGCTATTCGATTTGCAGCAAACTTGGACGGTACGACGTGGGGCACTTTGATTTTTCCGCCAGGCGCGTGGCTGAAAGTGTGGATGTGTCGCTGCATCGCCTTGGCTGCGGACACTTGGACATCGTGCTCTGTCATGACATCGAGTTCGTCCCGCTGCAACAAATTATCGACGAAACGTTACCCGCACTGCGAAAACAGCAGCAAGCTGGCAAGGTACGTTACGTTGGAATCAGTGGCTATCCACAGAAGATTTTTCATCAGGTAGTGAAGCAAGCCGATCTGGATTGCGTCATGAGCTACAACCAATACACCCTGCAGAACACGCGTTACGCCGATGAGACCATTCCGTTGTTGAAAGAACGCGGCGTGGGTGTGATGAATGCTGGGCCATTTAGCGCCAGGCTGCTCACCAACTCGACGTTACCCGTTTGGTTCCGCGATCCTGCACACGTTCAGGCGGCCGCGCGTCAAGCAGCACAGCACTGTACCGCCAAGGGGGTCGATATCGCTCAATTAGCGTTGCAGTTCTGCTTGCTGAATACCGACATTACGACCACGGTGGCGGGCAGCGCCAATCCCACCAACATCCGTAAATGGGCTACCTGGGCGTCTGAACCCCTGGATTCACGATTGCTCGACGAGGTCTTAGGGATCCTTGAACCGGTGCATAACGTTGGTCACCAGGAAGGTCTACCGGAAAACAACTAATGACTTGTTTAGCAAGCTTTTCAGGGATGATTCACCAGGCTGCTCGCTTTGGTGCAAGAGGGTGAAAAACTTAAGGGAGCTAAAGAGCCCAAAGTTTCGGCCTCCGCTGCGCCGATCCAGGGTGCCAA
This sequence comes from Pirellulales bacterium, assembly GCA_038215215.1. Lineage (GTDB taxonomy): Bacteria > Planctomycetota > Planctomycetia > Pirellulales > Pirellulaceae > Aureliella. The sequence continues at coordinate 3,133 of JBBQRC010000284.1, read as the reverse complement.
GATTAAACGGAAAGCAGGCAAGCAGCAAATGAACATGGATTTTGGCGACGCAGGGTGAGCCGCAACGGAGCCCGCAGGGCTGGTAGAGCGAGTAGAATAAACCGCCGTCTCACTGGTTCCTTGCTCTCCTCAGTTCATAACTATGCCCAATTTTACGAGCCGCCAACGTTACCGCGAGTACCTAGAAGAAATTGCCAAACGGGATCGCGATGGGGACAAAGCCGACGCACAAGACAAGAAGAAGAAATCCAGCCGACAACGCACTTTCTGGGAACTGCTCACAGCATTTTGGCAGCAGTTGGGTGAGCACCGCGGTAAGGTCCTGCTGGCACTGGCCACGCTGACCGTTTCCACATTGCTGAGCTTGATACCGCCGGCCGGTACCAAGCTAGCCATTGACTATGTGCTAACCGAACCGCCTATACCCCCGCCAGCTTGGTTGGTGGGTTATTTGGGTCCACTGTCGCGCATGCAGTTACTATGGTGGATTGCGGGCGGAGTCACCATCGTAACTCTCCTGCGGACCGGCGTGCACCTATGGGGCCGATGGTATGCCACACAAGCTGTCAATCTTGTCCAATCGGACGTTCGACGACGCGTCTTCGAACACTCGCTACGCTTGCCACTACATCGCATTCAAGCCCTCAAGACCGGTGGCGCGACCAGTCTCATTCGTGAGGATGCCGGTGGTATTGCAGACCTCATCTTCAACATGTTGTACAACCCGTGGCAAGCCATCATTCAACTTATTGGGAGCCTGTGCGTACTTGTCATCGTCGACTGGCGACTGATGCTAGGAGGGCTGCTGCTCCTGCCAGCCGTATGGATGACGCATCGCACGTGGATCCATCGCGTGCGGCCGCTGTACAAGGACATTCGCAACAGGCGACAACAAATTGACGCCAACACCACCGAAGCCTTTGGTGGCATACGCGTGGTGCGAACTTTTGCCCGCAACCGCACCGAGACAAGCCGTTTTGCGCGCGGAACCCACTTACTGGCTCGTCAACAATTGATGGTCTGGTGGTCGACGCGCGTGATCGAAGTTATTTGGGAGGTGCTGATTCCGCTGGCGTCGTGCGGTTTACTGCTCTACGGCGGGTGGCAAATTCTGCAGGGTGAATTATCCCTGGGCGACTTGATGATGTTCTTAGTTTACCTAACGATGTTGCTTGGCCCGATCGCTTCGATTGCCTCAAGTGCCATGCAGTTTCAGAATAACTTAGCCGGGCTCGATCGTGTCCTCGACCTGCTGAGCGAATCCAGTGAAGTGCCGGGCCATGCTGGAGCACGCGAGTTGCATCGCAGCGATGTCGCCGGCGCTATTCGCTTTGACAACGTGAGCTTCAGTTACCCGAATGCGGAAACTCAGGTACTGGCGAACGTGTCCTTCTCGGTGCGCGCAGGTTCCACTGTGGCGCTCGTCGGGCGTAGCGGTGCCGGGAAAACGACCTTGTGCAACTTGGTCGCTCGCTTCTACAACCCCACCGCGGGCAGCATTCAACTCGACGGTTGGAATTTGCAAGATATCCAACTCAACGCATACCGCCATCTCTTGGGGGTCGTTGAACAAGATGTCTTTTTGTTTGATGGCACGATCTATGAAAATATCGCCTACGGGCGTCGCGGGGCGTCGCGTGAAGAAGTGCGGGCGGCCACCGCAGCCGCAGCCGCCCTCGACTTTGTGGAAGCCATGCCACTTGGATTCGAGACGTGGATCGGTGAACGTGGTGTCAAATTGAGCGGTGGTCAAAGACAGCGGTTAGCGATCGCCCGTGCCATCTTGGCGGATCCTAAAATCCTCATCCTTGATGAAGCCACTAGCAATTTGGACAGCGAGAGTGAGCGACTCATCCAGAATAGCCTAAAGCGACTGCTCCAAGGCCGTACTGCCTTCGTTATCGCCCATCGACTCAGTACCATCATCCATGCCGATTTAATCCTCGTTCTCGACGCCGGACGAATCGTTGAACAGGGAACCCACCTGCAACTGCTCGAGCAAGGTGGGTTGTATCAGCGAATGGTTGTCCTGCAAACGGAAGATGTGGCTTCAATCAAAGCCGTCGGCAAGTAACATAAACTCGATGTCAGGTGATTCCGAAAGTAGGCCATGATGACGATTTCACGCAGACACGCGTTACAAGCAACGGTCCTTACCGGGGCCAGCTTGGCGGGAAAAATTTCCACAGTGAGTGCCGTTCAGCCTCCCAACGCGTCACCGACTCCGTTGACCGAGTTGCTGTCCAAGAGTTTTTCGAAGCCGGTTTTTATTGCCACTTGGCCATTTGGTCTGGCCGCGTGTCAGCAATCGCTACGGACTTTGACCGGCGGCGGATCGATTCTTGATGCGGTCGAGCGGGGCATTAACGTAACGGAACTGGACGAAGAAGTCGATTCGGTCGGTGTAGGTGGACTTCCCAACGCAAAGGGGGTAGTGCAGCTAGACGCGTCGTTCATGGACGGTCGCCGTCAGCGTGCGGGCGCGGTCGCGGCGTTGGAGAATTTTCCGAATCCGATTTCAGTCGCGCGGCGGGTGATGGAAGCCACCAAGCACGTCATGTTGGCTGGCCAAGACGCCACCGACTTCGCCGCACAGCAACAATTTACTGCTCAGGAGTTGTTGACCGACCAGAGTCGTCAGCGCTGGGCGACATGGCAAGCCGAGCAGGCGCGCGGAACGCCAGCGCATGACAACTCGCACGATACCATTGCGCTGCTGGGCTTGGCCGCCGATGACCACTTGTGTGGTGGTTGCTCGACCAGTGGGCTGGCATTTAAATTGCCGGGAAGAGTCGGCGATAGTCCGCTGATCGGCGCGGGACTGTACGTCGATGGCGATGTCGGTGCAGCCGGCGCCACGGGCGTGGGTGAAAACGTTCTGCGCTACTGCGCATCGTTTTTGATCGTCGAATTCATGCGCCAGGGGCAAGCCCCCACCGACGCTTGTGAGTCAGCGATTCGGCGGATTGCCAGCGGCGATGGTAAAGCCCCCGCGGCACTGAGCGTGAATTTCGTGGCGATCAACAAAGCAGGTGTCATTGGTGCAGCGGGCACGGACAAAGATTTTATTTGTGCCGTAGTCGATACCAAGTCGGCAATACTTGTTCAGCCACGCTTGGTCAATTAAGTTGCA
>JBBQRC010000283.1:0-6725 GCA_038215215.1 Pirellulales bacterium | reverse complement strand
CGGCGAACTCGATGAACATGGGATCGTTGAGTGTCGTGAGCGCTTGCAACGGAGTGTTACTTCGGTTGCGGCTAACCGTGCAGGTCTCACCCGAGGGACCATCAAAGACAGCAAACGCTGCAAAAGGTGCAGTGCGTTTGGAAAACGTGTACAGCGAGCGACGATAGCGATCGGCTCCATGCGACTCTGCCCACGCCCCGTTGCCATAAGCCAGGGCAGTCACTGACGCCGGTTGAGGTGGTCGTACGCTTTCGCCACCGATCTGTTGGCATAACAGTCCACTGGCGTCGAGCATGGCGTCGCGTACCAGTTCTGCGTCCAACCGCTGCCGCGAAAAACGCGCCAGCCAGCGATTTTCTGGGTCAGCGGCCAGCACGGCAGGCAACGCCTCCGAACTTTGACGATAGGTGGAGCTCAACACGATCGTGCGACACAGCGCTTTCAACGACCAGCTAGATTCCATCCAGTCCACGGCCAACCAGTCGAGCAATTGCGGGTGAGTGGGTGGCGAACTCTGCATTCCAAAATCACCCTGCGATCTCACCAAGCCCTCGCCGAAAAACGCTTGCCAGACACGGTTGACTACCACGCGACCAACCAGCGGGTTCTCTGGACTGGCCAGCCAACGCGCCAATTCGAGTCGATTACTGGGTGGTTTCTTAGTCAACTGGCGAAAGATCTCCGGTAGGGCAGCGGTGACCGGTTCGCGTGGGCTTAAGTATTCGCCGCGGTGATGGCGAAAAGTCGGTCGCGGATTGTCGGCAGGTCGCTCTTCCATGACTAACGTCGTGGGGGCCGCCGGCAATGATTTTCTGAGGGCATCAATTTCTTTGCGTGCCTCGGCGAGCTCCGGGCACGTCAACGCAAAGTGGCGTTGCAGATGTTCGCGCTCAGGTGCTGTCCATTGTTCTTCTGGCTTGGCCAATACAGCTTGCAAATCAGCTGACATATCTTGGGCCACGGGAGATTTCTCTGTGGCTGTCGCCGACCAACGAAAACGTCCTAGGCTGGTGGCATAGTGACGCTCGAACAGCATCTCTATGCGGAGCGCATCGGTGAACTGATGGGGCGTGTCCAGCAGCAGTACCAATTCGTGGGCTTCACCTTCACGCTGGGCCGTCGACCAACCAGTCGATCCATCGCCGTCGATCACGTTTTTGGCATCCGCCGAACCACTGCCCAGTCCATTTTTGCCGTAACTGTGTGAGGCATCCCGCACTTTGATCACTTGCTCACCATCGCGCAGGACCACTTCGCTCAAGAAGAAATCGCCGCGTCGACCTTCGTAATAACAACGACCGGGACCACCGGCAGGTAATCGCGAGTCGGGCAGGGCCTCCAGCCGCAAGGCGGTGATGGGTTGGTCACCGAGTGCAGATTTTGCCACCGTTAAATCAAACACATCGCGCTTGGTGATGTCGCCTGTCGAGTAGATCGAGCCATCCTCAAGCGCCTCCAAACGTGGCAAATTGGTCGACATTTTCTCGGGTACAACGACTTGCCAAGCCACCGATTGCTGCTGCTGCTCACGCAACCACTTGTCGAACTGCGTCTGAAAGGCCTGGCGGTTCGTGGCGATTTGGCCATCCTTGTTGGTTTCATCAGTAGACACCGAGGCGACTGGAAAGCGATCGGGCAATGCCACCACCTCGGCTTCGATCTGCTCTTCAATCGAGCGACGTTCGGCTTGCAACTTGTTCGACACGAACTCGAAGTCAGGCTCGTCCGCATTGTTGAGCAGAGCCATGAACTGATAGTATTCAGTGTGTGAGATCGGATCAAATTTGTGGGTGTGGCATTGAGCACAACCGGTCGTCAATCCCATCCACACTAAGCCCGTTGTCGCCACGCGATCGTTCATCGCATAGAAGCGAAACTCGAGCGGATCGATACCACCTTCTTCGTTGAGCATTGTATTGCGATGCATGCCCGTCGCGATTTTTGTGTCGGCATCAGCCGCTGGCAGCATATCACCGGCAAGTTGCTGGACGGTGAATGTATCAAAGGGCAGGTCATCATTGATGGCATGGATGACCCAATCGCGATACAGCCAAATCGAACGTGGCCGATCCTTTTCGTAGCCATTGGTATCGGAGTATCGCGCCAAGTCCAACCAAGCGCGCCCCCACTTTTCGCCAAACTCAGGGCTCGCCAGTAAGGCATCCACTACGCGCGAATAAGCTTGTGGATCAGCGTTTTGGATAAACGCCGTGACCTGCTCGGGTGTTGGCGGCAGGCCAATCAAGTCGAGATAGACGCGGCGGAGCAGGGTGGCGCGATCGGCTTCCGCAGCGGGGGGCAAGCCGACCGCTTCCAGCTTGGCAAGCACAAAGCGATCGATGGGTGAAGTCGCCGGCCCGCTGTGGCTCAGCGAAGGCAAAGCTGGCTTGGTGGGAGGCACAAAGGCCCAGTGCGATTCAAAATTAGCACCTTCGGCAATCCAGCGACGAAGCAATTCAATTTGCGTTTCCGTCAAGGCAGGTCCAGACTCCGCAGGGGGCATGCGCAAATCTGCGTCCGTCGAGAGGATACGAACCATCAGTTCACTTTGCTCGGGGGAATTGGGGCGAATGACAAAATGGCCATCCACCTCCGCCGTCGCAGAGTCAATTTGGTCCAAACGCAGATCAGCCTGACGCGCCTCTTCGTCGGGACCATGACAGGCCCAACAGTGCTTGGCGAGCAGTGGCCGAATATCCCGGTTAAAAGAAACGGGGTCCTCAGCCCGTACGCATGGCACGATCAAAAGGCTGACGAGTCCGGCGACTAGATGCAGCGTCCAGCGACTTATGTTCCAATGACAACTTTTATTCCAACTCGGCCCAGTCATTATCACTCCGCCTAACTCGTCACTTCTTAAAGTCATGATCGCTTGCGAGGCAGCCCGTGGACTGCGCCGAACGGTGGATCCCGCCCGAAGGGGAAGCTTGCATTTTAGCTGATATGTGTTGCCAGGTCCAAGCACTTTGGGAAGGAGACTAGGGCACTCATTCTTTCAGACTGGGTCCTGTTTGGGTTATAGTTGCAGGCAGCGGTCCGAAACAACCCCACGAAAGGCTCACCTGCACTTGTGCGAAAGCTGGCGATATGAAGATACTTCTAAGTTCTCTCCTGATGCTGTGGCTGTTCGTATGCGGCCACACAAGCGCGGCGGATAAACCCAACATCGTGCTGATCTTTGCTGACGACTTGGGGTATGGCGATATCCGCTGTTTCCAAGCGGCGAAAATCCGTACTCCCAATATCGACCGGCTGGCAGAGGAGGGGTCGCGGTTCACTGATTTCTATGTAGCCCAAGCTGTCTGCACCGCCTCGCGCGCGGCCCTGATGACCGGTTGCTACGCCAATCGAGTTGGATTAGCGGGAGCTTTGAACCACACCAGTCCCACTGGTATCCATCCTGATGAAAAACTGCTCCCGGAATTACTCAAAGAGCAGGGCTATGCGACGGGCATTTTCGGCAAATGGCATCTCGGACTACCACCGTTCTTCAGTCCACTGCGCAACGGATTTGATGAATGGTTGGGCATACCTTACTCGAACGATAACTCCAAATATCATCCCGTGCTGGCCGACTCCATGCCACCACTGCCGCTGTTTGACGGAAACCAAGTTGTCGCGACCGATATTGACCAAGCTACCTTCACGCAGCGGTTGACCGAGCGGGCGGTGGGCTTTATCGAGCGCCATCGCGCGGAACCGTTTTTTCTGTATGTGCCCCATATCATGCCCCATGTGCCGATCTTCGCCTCCGAGCCATTTCGGGGCACTTCCGCATTGGGTCTGTATGGCGATGTCATCGAAGAGATCGATTGGTCAGTAGGTCAAATTCTCGCCGCCTTGGATAAACATCAATTGAGCGACAACACGTGGGTAATTTTCACCAGCGACAATGGTCCGTTTCTCAGTTACGGTACGCATGCGGGGAGTGCGGGGCCGCTTCGCGAAGGCAAGCTGACATCCTTTGAGGGTGGCGTTCGCGTCCCGACCCTGATGCGTTGGCCAGGGCACATTCCGGCCGGAAAAGTCTGCAAAACTCCGTTGATGACGATCGATTTATTGCCAACCATCTGCGGACTTTTGGGAACGCCGCTACCAGCCAAAAAAATCGACGGAGTCGACGTGCTGCCAGTCCTGACCGGAAAGACGGATGTTTCGCCCCACGAATGTTTGGCGTTTTACAGCGGCACGGAACTGCAAGCGGTGCGGGCTGGCAAATGGAAGCTTCACTTTCCGCATCCTTATCTCACCCCGCTGGATGACAAACGCAGCGACGGTAAACCCGCAGGTTATGGCAAACTGCAGCCGAAATCCATTACAGAGAGCGGCGTGGAGGGGATTGCCAGCCGGCACGGTTACCGTGTCGAGCAGTTACCGCTCTCCCTATTTGATCTCGACGCAGATCCCGGTGAGACTCTCAATATGGCTTCTGAACGAGTTGATGTCGTGCAGCGACTGTCCCTTCTGGGCGACAAAGTGCGTCAAGACTTAGGCGATTCGCTGACACAAGTCACGGGCCAAGGCATCCGTCCCGCTGGCCACGCTGACCGTTAAACTTCTTAGGCTTGGTTGCACGTCACACGGATCACTCGGTCTCGCTACTATCTGAACCGGTATCGAGTTTGGTCCACTTGCGTGTGGCGAGTTTCTTGAGGCCTGCCTCAGTCAGCGATGCATTGTCTTTCAGCGTCAGGGATTGCAGCTTAGGCATGTCGAGTAGTTTATCGATGCTCGAGTCCGTGATACCAGTCGATCGAATCCCAAGCTCCTTAAGGTTGGGAAGCGTGGCGATTGCCTCCACCGTGGCATCGGTCATATTGGCAATACTCCAAATATCGAGCAGCTCCAGCGATGTCAACGATGCCAAGTTCTTCAACCCCTCATCGCTTAGCGAACCCAGTTCGTGCAAGTAGAGCCTCTTCAGTTTCGGTAAGTCAGTCAGTAGGTCCATCGCCTCGTCGCCAACATCGGGTAAGTCGCGAAGCGTCAACCGCTGTAGTTCGAGCCCTTTAAGTGCCAGTACGCCTTCACTCCCAAAACCTTGACAACGGAAGATCTCGAGCTGCGTTAGTTTTTTCAGCTTGGCGATGTACATACCTGACTGGCTGGTGATCTTGAAGTCTTGAATCAGCAAGCTATCAAGCTCACCGGCATTGCCCAGGGACTCCATACCGGCATCCGAAACGACGTTACTCCGGTGCTTCAGCCCAGTGAGCTTGGGCAACGTCGAAACGACTTCCAATGTCATGTCGCCCGCATCCATATTGCCTCGCAGATCGAGTACGCGCAGTTCGGGCATCTTCGCAAACTGACGCGTGTTGAGGTCATTGAAGCGATTCTGCACGAGTGTCAAGCGTTGCAATTTCTTGAGGTCAACGATTAGCTTCAGCACACTGTTGGACATGTTTGTGTTAGAAGACAAATCGAGTTCAATCAAATTCGGAAAAGACTTTACGATCGCCGCCACAGTTGCATCGCTGATAATGGAGTTGGTTACGGCGAGTGTAGAAAGTTGATTCAGGCCAAGCAGATGTGAGGCCATTTCATCGTTGAGCGCACGGCAGTTGTAGATCTGTAATTTTTGTAGATCGGTGAGCTTTCCAAATAGAACGATGTCTTCAGCATTAAGGCTGGCGCCATCTTGGATCGCTATTTCCGTTAGCGTGCCAGCTTTCTCAATGAACTTCGCGCCGGGTCCTATCTCAGCCAGGCGCGTCCTGGCGGCCTTAACATCTTCAGGTTTGGCTGTACCTACATTGCCTGCATCTAGCTGAGTCTGAAGTGATGCTGCGTCATCTGTGGATACGATCGGCGCAGACTTGTTCTTTGAGGTAGAATTCGAATCGTTTGACTTAGAGCAACCCGAAAGCGCTGCAGTGCCAGCCAAACAAACACCCATCATCAGATTCCAACCTGGGCGACCACTCATCACTTGCCTCGTCTTCGAAAATAAGAAAAAGCAGGGAAGCAGCAAACTGCTCCCCTGCCGATTAATCACTGTTGTAGATTTCGACCAAACCGGAATCACCTAGTCTAGTCGGTAACCTTCACGATACTTTGGCTTGATAAGATCGGCGACGCCGGGAGTCTTGAGTGAGGCGAGGTTGGTCACTTTCAGATCTTTCGCGTCCCATTCAACCTTCTCACCCCACTCGCCCATCTCACCGTTGGCTCCACCCTTAGCCGCAGCCCAGACGGCTAGGTTACCGAGCAGAATGGTTTCCGTCAGCGGCCCAGCCCGATCGATGAAGTTCGAATGGCAGATCTTGGGATCCCCAGCCGCTTTCGCACGGAACAGTTCATACATGTTGTTGACGTCGTTGCTGCCCTTCGATTCGGCCTTTTCGAAGTCAACCTTGACCTTATCAACACCCTTCAGTTCATACTTACCACAGTAGTCATCGGAACTGTAGAACGCACCCTTTTCGCCGATGATGAGTACGCCACTGTTCGACACGTTCTTAACGCCAACTTTTTCAAAAACTTCTGCTGGTGGCTTGTTACCCAGTCGGTCGTACCACCAGAACGGGATAGCTGGACGTTCGGAAGTCTCAGGGAACTCGAACTTGATCACCGAGCTGGCTGGGTAGCTATCGAAATCATGGCCGCTCGTCTTAGCTACCACGGAGATCGGATCGCGCAAACCGCAAGAAGCGAATGGCACTGTCAATTGATGGCAAGCCTTATCGCCAAGTGCACCGGTTCCGAAATCCCACCAACCACGG
>JBBQRC010000282.1:0-6734 GCA_038215215.1 Pirellulales bacterium | reverse complement strand
TCGAAGCAGCTTATTGTTCGATCCACTCTCAGAGTTTTGCAACCACCGTGACGGACAAGCTCCAGGCTTCGCCAACGGGAACTGGGAAGGGTGTCGCTTCGCGCAACAAGTTGTTACTGCAAACTGAGGTCACGGAGGTGGAGCAGCAGCGGGTGTTCACAGCGGGGGGCCAGTGTTTCACTGGCAACTTGGTCATCGATTGCCGTGGGCATTCACCCTATCGCGACACAGTGACGACGCCAGCACAGCCTAACGTGGAAGAGCACGACGGCGGTTATCAAAAATTTCTGGGCCTCGAAGTCGAACTCGAAAACGAATGGCCCGATGCGAGACCGATCCTCATGGACGGTTGTGTTGACCAGCAAGACGGTTTTCATTTCCTGTATGTGCTACCGTTCACTTCACGCCGAGTGTTGGTGGAAGCGACTTGGTTCTCAGACAGCCCCCACGTTAATAGCGAGTCGAGCTTTGTGGAGATCCGCAACTATATCCGTCGACGTGCGGGTGAGGATGGGCGCATCCTGCGGCACGAGTGTGGCTGTTTGCCGATGCCATCCGCCGCAACTCACCGCTCCGTACACCTGCAAGAAAACGCAGCGGGGCCGCTTCGAGGCGGTTATGCGGGAGGCTGGTTCCATGCCGCGACTGGCTACTCTTTACCGTTAGCCGCACGCTTCGCTCAAGTGGTCGCCGACCATGATCCGCAGCACGCGCGGACTGCAATCGCTCAGTTGCGACAACAACAACGCTGGCGATTCACTTTTTCTAGAGGGCTCAACCGGCTGCTTTTCCAACTGGTTAGTCCCGCGACGCGGTGGCAAATCTTCCGCCGCCTCTATCGCAGCGTACCACAACCTACGTTGCTGCGTTTTTACGCGCACCAATTCACGTTGACCGACGCTGCCCGGATGATCCTTGGCGTTCCACCCGGCGGTTTGACTCCCCTACGTTTTCTTCGGCGCCGATACAAAAGCACTTACCAAACGGCAACATCATGATCGCTCCCATTTGGACCGCTGAACCTGAGCCCGCGGCGGCTCGCACCGACCGAGCGGTTGTTCCCAACCGACTGTGGAATCAGGCACTACACAATCCTGTGAATTCATTTTTGTTAGGCCATGGCAAGCGGATTCGTGCGGAGCTAGTGGGCCTGGCATTCCGAATCGGTGGTGGTCAAGGGCAAGCTCCAGCGCAGTTAGAACGCTTCGTCGAACTACTGCATGCCGGTTCACTGGTCATCGACGATATCGAAGATGGGGCGAGACTGCGACGCGGTACGACCACTCTGCATTTGCAAATCGGCGTACCGCTAGCCATCAATACAGGCAATTGGATGTACTTCGCAGCCCTCGAAAACCTCACCTCACTGAGCATCGCCCCGTCGCAACAGTTGCGCATGCTGCGAACGGTGCTTGCAACCGTGCGGCGCTGTCACGAGGGTCAAGCACTCGATTTGGCGAGCCGCGCGAGCCTGCTCCAAGCACCCGAGGCGCGACCGACTGCGAACGCGATCAGCCGCCTGAAGACTGGCGGTCTGCTGGCCCTTTCCACGTGGTTGGGCGGGCTGGTGTCCCAAGCGAACTCTGACAAACGCAGGGTTTTAGCCAAATTTGGTCTGCAACTTGGCGTCGCGCTGCAAATGCAAAACGATCTCGCCGAGTTAAGACGCTGTGCACTGAGGGGTGAATCCAGTGACGATTTGCGCAACGAACGCGTCACCTGGGCCTGGGCCTGGGCCGCTCCACTTCCCGAATTCCCACACCTGCAAGACCTGATTAAAAAGCAGGAACTAAAACAATTGGCCCCGGACCTTTGGGAGGCGGTTCATACCTTAGGCACTGCCGCAATACGCCAGCGACTCCGGCACGCGTTGGCCGGACTGCAACGCGTATTTGGGAACTCAACTGAATTGAAGCAAGTCGCTGCAATCGTCGAACAACTGGAGAAAAACTATGCTTGACCAGATCCTTGCTACCAAGCCGAAACAATCGCGATCGGTCCCAGGACCAGCCGAGTTGCAAGACGGATGGCTGTCGAATCCGCGGACAGGTGGCAAACGCGGTGGTCTACGGGCCGCAGTGATCGGCAGCGGCTTTGGTGGCCTGGCGGCCGCGATCCGTCTTCAAGCTATGGGCATTCAAGCCGTCTGCTTCGAGGCCCGCGACAAGCCCGGTGGGCGTGCCTACGTCTATCAAGATGCAGGGTTTACTTTTGACGCCGGCCCGACAGTGATCACCGCCCCGCATTGCCTCGAAGAACTCTTTCAACTCGCCCAGCGCGACATGAAGGACTATGTTGAACTGCTACCGGTGAATCCCTTCTACCGATTAAAGTGGCCCGACGGAGTCGCGTTTGACTATGTCGGTGGCGAGGCCGGGCTGATCGAACAAATTCGTGCCATCAACCCCAGTGATGTCGCAGGCTACAAGCGATTCGCCGACTACACTCAAAAGGTTTTCAAGAAGGGCTACGAAGAGTTGGGGGCGGTCCCGTTTCTACGTTTCTCCGACATGATCCGCGTCGCTCCTGACCTCATCAAACTAGGCGCACATCGCAGCGTTTACCAAACCGTCTCCCGCTTTATCCAAGATGAACATCTGCGACAGGCGTTTTCCTTTCATCCGCTACTGGTGGGTGGCAATCCGCTAGAGACGAGTTCAATCTACACGCTCATCCATTGGATCGAGCGGAAGTGGGGAGTCTACTTTCCCAAAGGGGGCACCGGTGCACTCGTGAGCGCGTTGGTCAAGTTGTTCACGGAACTTGGCGGTGAACTACGGTTGGAGTCTCCCGTAAAAACCATCACGCTGCGCGACGCAAAAAACAGTGCCAATCCTTTTGGTGTCCAGCACATGGTCACCAGCGACGGGAAATCCGCTGAAGCCTTTGATTTAGTCGTCTCCAACGCAGATATCCACCACACCTACGCGCGGTTGTACCACGGCACGGCGGCAGCCAGACCCAAGCAACGCCGCTTGGAGAAGATGGAGTGGTCGATGTCGCTGTTTGTCATGTACTTTGGTACACGGCGACGCTGGGATCATCTGGCCCATCACACCATCCTGTTCGGTCCACGCTTTAAGGGGCTACTTAAAGATATTTTTCATGGCAAACTACTCGCGAAAGACTATAGCCTGTATTTGCACGCACCCACGGTCACTGATCCCACACTGGCCCCTCCCGGAGGAGAAGCGTTCTACGTGCTCAGCCCGGTTCCGCATTTGGGGCAAGCAGACATTGACTGGAACACCGCTGCTCAGTCGTATGGAGACGCAATCCTCGAGTCGCTCGAAGAGCACTTGCCCGGTTTGCGTGATTCCATCGTCACCCGCAGGCATTTTACGCCTCTCGACTTTCAGCAGAACTTAAACGCGTATCAGGGTTCGGCCTTTTCCGTCGCACCCAAGTTAACTCAAAGTGCTTTTTTCCGTCCCCATAACCGCGACGACAAGATTCCTGGTTTGTATATCGTTGGTGGAGGTACGCATCCTGGCGCCGGAGTACCAGGGGTGGTCAATACCGCGAAGGCGACGGTGGGGGTCGTGGCACGGGATCTAGGAGTTGTAGTGTCATGAATGATGCCTATCGGGAAATCGCCATCCACGCTGGCGATACGATCAAAACGCACAGTCGCTCGTTCTATTGGGCTTCCCGTTTATTGCCCCGCAACTTGAGGCAAGATGCAGAGAAGCTGTACGCTTGGTGTCGCTGGTGCGACGATGCGGTAGACAAAGCGCCGTCACGCGATGTCGCCAGACGTCGCGTGCGCGAATTAAGGCAGGAAGTCGAGCGGATGGATGCGGGTCGAGAGCCGCATAGCCAAGCGTCACGCTGGCTAGCCGAGGTGAAGCGACAGCGAGCCATTCCTACGAAGCTCTGTGAGGATCTCATTGACGGGATGCAAATGGATGCGACTGGCACGCGACTCATCACCACGGAGGATCTGCTGCTTTATAGCTATCGTGTTGCCGGCAGCGTGGGGCTGATGATGTGTCATGTCTTGCGTGTGACCAGTGACGAAGCACTTCCACATGCCTGCTCATTGGGGATCGCCATGCAACTCACCAACATCGCGCGAGACATCGGCGAGGATCGGCGCATGGGTCGCTGTTATATTCCTGCACAGTGGATGTCACCCAGCAATTCAGAATTGACCAAAGCTTCCGCCAAGCAGCACGTCGCCCGCTTACTCAACCTGGCCGACGAGCATTATCGCCATGCCGAGCAGGGACTTCGATACTTGCCGTTTCGAGCCCGTATCGCCATTGGCTCGGCAAGCGAGATTTACCGGGCGATCGGTGCGGAGATCAAACGTCATGACTATGACGCAGTCACTCACAGGGCGGTTGTTCCAGCCCGCCGCAAACTTCACATCGTGCTAAAACGTGCTGCCCAAGAAATCACCGCCGCTTGCGTTAGGGGTTGGCGGAAAATGGGTGTCAACTACTTTTTTCCGCGAAGTCATTTTCTACCGCGGCGCAGTTCTGCAGGCGCTCAGCAGCAAAGCAAGCTGACAAGGATGCCTAGGGCGCTCCCCAGCTACCGTTACAACTTGCGAAACTTTTTCCTTGACCTCCGTTTCAATAAAGGGAATTCTAAAATGAAAACCGAATCGCGATATCTTGTCAGCCTTGGCCTGTCGCTAACGCTGCTCATGGCCACAGGACTATTTGTGCTTGTCGGTCTCAATCCCAAAGACGCAACTTATGCGAGCCTGCCTTGGGCCTATGCTGCCGCCACTGCGGTCTTAGGCATTGCGCTCAACGTGCTCGCCAAGCATTACGAGCGACAGCTACCGAGTGGCCTGACCGCTGAGCCAGTCACGAACCGCCACTAATTCTTGAAACTTGGCGCATGCCAGACAAGCTGGCATGTGCCGACGCAGTTTGAGTTAAGTGGTACAAAGGGGCGGCTCTAAGGCACAGATTGTCCGGCCTCAACCGCTTCCGCAGCGACTTCTTTTACGGGCGCCTCAGGCGCGGCGACTTCCGTTGCCGGTTTGACGGTCCCGTTTAACGATTTACGCGGTAGTTTTTCATCGCGCATGGCGGTGTGGTAAACGAACGACGCCATGATGATGGCCGCCTGCTTAACGTCCTCTTCTTGGATCCGCTCGTAAACGTCCATGCTCGAATGGTGCGTCCGCGTGTCGTATTCCACCGGATCTTGGATGAATTGGAAACCGGGAATTCCGATTGCATCGAAGGACTGGTGATCGGTACCCCCGGTGTTGGAGATCGTGACCGTGGCAGCTTCCATGTCCTCGAACGGGGACAACCATGAACGGAAAGTGGATCGCACTTGTTCGTTACCTTGCAGATAGATGCCCCGGATTTTCCCAGTTCCATTATCCAGGTTGTAGTACGCCGAGATTTTCTCTTGTTCGGGTTTCAGTTCATAAGTCGGACGTGGGCGGCTGCGACCCGACCGGCTACTATTTTCTGCGTCGGCGGTGTCGAAGCCCACTTTGCCAAAATGCTCCTCCACGTAGGCCCGCGAGCCCAGCAGACCTTGTTCCTCTCCGGTCCAGAGCGCCAAGCGGATGGTGCGACGCGGCTGGGCATCGATGGCTTTGAGGATGCGAATGGCTTCCATTGCGACGCCACAGCCGACAGCGTTGTCCGTGGCACCGGTGCCGGATTGCCAGGAGTCGAAGTGAGCACCCAACATGACAATTTCATCTTTGAGATCGTTGCCAGGAATTTCGGCAATGATGTTGAAGGAGTTCAGATCGTCGTCGTAGTATTGGCAGACAATATCGACCTCCAAAGTTGGCTGCGCACCTTTTTCCAGCATTCTTACCAGCCGGTTGTAATGTTCTGCCGCCAAGACAGCTTGCGGAATGATGGTGGTAGCCTGAGTTGCCCACGGACGAGGGCCGCGACTATTTCGGTTCCCCTCCGCCCCCGCATCGTCGCTCAGGCGCGGCATGGTCACGGACGCAACAAACACATTTCCGCCGTCACCACGTCCGGGCTCGAGCACCACGGCCGCACCTTCGGAATAGGCCAATTGCCACTTGTCAGCTTGCAGTTGCATCGCAGCGCGTGGGTCCAGCGTGGCGGTGGTCGCAGGGCTTGTTGCCGCAGTAGCCGGAGTAGCAATCGGAGCGGCAGCCTGAGTAGAGGCTGCGGTTTCATTTGACTTGACGGCGTTCGGATCTGCGGCTGCGATTGGCTCAGCGGCAGTTGGCTTGGCGGCGTTTGGCTTGGCGGCTTCCGTCGGCGGGCTCCCTTCAGTACCAGCGCGTCCCAGTTCAGGACTGGCCGCTTCAGGACTGGCCACTTCAGGACTGGCAGTCGCTTTGGACCGGGGCGAGGTCGACGAAGGTCTTGGGAACGAACTGCTGCCAGGTCCGCCACCAATCGTGGGTGGTTTCGCATTGGCTAATCGCAGCAGGTCGTCTGGAGTCTTGCGTGTGGCAGGGGGATTGAACAGCGCATTGACCTCACGTGGTGGGCTGATCAGCACGATTGCCCTTCCGAGCTTGCCACGATACTTTTCGAGGTCTTCTGGGGTCTTTACGTCGAGATAGATCGGCACGCCGCGAAAAGTTCTGGGAGTGCTGGGTGACCAGGCTTTAACATGAGCGATCAGCGGCGAGAAATTCGGCTCGACCATATTCACACTGCAATTTTCGAGCGTCCAACCGCGTCCGAAGGGTCCCCATGACTCGGTGTGACAATTCTCCAAGCCCCACTCCTCCAATTGCTTGACCGTCCAGTTGCCGGCAA
>JBBQRC010000281.1:0-6739 GCA_038215215.1 Pirellulales bacterium | reverse complement strand
GATGCTACTCGGGGGAGCCAGCATGGCGTCCCAGGCGGCAACTGTGACGCGGCGGAAGATAGTTACCCCTGCTGGCGCGACCCGACCGCCGGTTACCACGCGGAAGTCTACCAGCGATGTCGACCAAGGAGTGCAAATACCGGTTATTGAAACGAACACCACTGCGGGAAGCGAACCCACGGTGCGCATTCGTGGCCATCAGTTGGACGCCGCGACCCCAGTTACTCCTGCCGGCACGGACTCTGCAGTCGTGGCCCCTGAGGGTGTGCTTTCAGCGGCTAAATCGATTGCTGGAAGCCTTCTAAGTGTTGCCAAGCCAACATTGTTCCCTGCCAGCGAAGGTGCGGCCGAAGTGGAGGTTGTGGCGGACGAACTTGCTACGGAACCCGTTCGCGAAGTGCAGATGGAAAACGAAGTCGTCCAAGTGCGTGCCGATGTTCCCCAAGAGGCTCAGGGTCCACGGGTGAAACGTCGCAAGCTCAAGGATGAAAAGAAAGCTGCGCTAGACTCGCTAGCTTCGCTAGACGACACGCGACTCCCTGAGGGCTCGGAAGAATATGTGCTGCCCGGAATCGATTTACTGACCGAAAGTGACGAGATCGACTTTGAAACGCAGACCGTCGAAGTCAAACGGAAAGCAAAAATTCTGGAAAAGACGTTTCAGGACTTCGGCTTTAATGTGCGCGTGGTGGAAATCGAAACGGGGCCGGTTATTGCCCAGTACGAGATCGAGCTGGAGGCTGGTTTACGTCTATCCAAAATAACCGTGTTGGCCGACGATTTGGCCATTGCCTTGCGAGTACCGAGTGTGCGTATCGTGGCGCCTATCCCCGGTAAGAATACAGTGGGGATTGAAGTGCCCAATGAGACCCGCCAAGTCGTGCGACTGCGCGACGTAATTGAGGAGGGAGCGGCAGCCAGCAAGAAAGCGAAAATCCCGCTGTTTCTTGGCAAAGACGTCTCCGGCAGTGCGCTGGTTGTCGATCTCGCTAGCTTGCCGCACTTGTTGATCGCCGGTCGCACCGGTACTGGTAAAAGTGTTTGCTTGAACGCGATCATCGCCTCGATACTGATGACCAAACGTCCGGATGAAGTGCGGATGTTGATGATCGACCCCAAAATGGTTGAATTGAGCGGTTATGGGCGGCTGCCGCATCTGATGCATCCGGTGGTAACCGACATGAAGAAGGCGGAAGCCATTTTGGCTTGGGCTGTCGACAAAATGGAAGAGCGATATGCGTTGCTGGCTCGCGCTGGGGTGCGGCACATCGTTAGCTACAACCAGTTGGGACGCGAAGAGTTGCTGGAAAGATTGAAGCCCGATTCGCCGGAAGAGGCGGATGCGATTCCAGACCATCTGCCCTTTATCGTCATTGTCGCGGACGAAATGGCCGACTTGATGATGACGGCTGGCAAAGAGGTCGAGCAACATATCATTCGTTTGGCCCAGAAAAGTCGTGCGGTCGGCATTCACCTGATTCTGGCCACGCAAAAACCAACGGTGGACGTGATCACAGGCTTGATCAAAAGCAACTTGCCCGCGCGCATCTCGTTTCAAGTGGCCAGCCGGACGGACAGCCGCGTGGTGCTAGACGAAATGGGGGCGGACAAACTTCTCGGCAACGGCGATATGCTCTTTTTGTGGCCGGGCACCAGCACGTTGCTGCGTGGTCAAGGCACATATCTTAGCGACGAAGAGATTAATGCCGTGGTGGAGCATTGCAGCACTGGCGAGCAGAACTTTGTGCACGAGTTGGTGAACTTAAAAGTCAATGCTGCGGAGGGAGAAGAACCGAAGTTGGGGGCGCTCAAGAAACGCGATGAACTGTATGCCGCCGCGGTAGATATCGTCGTGCGGGAAGGGCGTGGCAGCGTGTCACTATTGCAACGGGCGTTGGGTATTGGTTACGGACGCGCGGCGCGGTTAGTCGACTTCATGGCCGAAGATGGCATTGTCGGCGAATACAACGGATCGCAGGCTCGGGAAGTGGTGATTTCCCTATCGGATTGGGAAACGATGCAAGCCGGAAGTGAAGGGAGCAGTTCTGGTCCACCCGCCGCGGCGAAAAAGAATCGCATTCGCCGGGACGAAAGCTGGGAGGAGGAAGCGGACGAGGGGGACCTTCCACCCACCAGTCTGCTGACCGTTGGTACACCTTCCACCAAACCGATTCGGCTGGCGAAACCGGAATCATCGGGCACTGCACCGGCCCAGTCATCAACCCATTCCAGCCATGCTGAGGATTCGAAGGATCGGATGGATGGCGATGTCGAATGGGAAGACGTCGACGATGAACCGGAGGATGACGACGAATCCTAATCGGGCTCAAAGGGGAACCAGTCATCAATCTCTGCCTGGGCAAGTTCGGCCAGAAATGGACCGATCCGCTCAACGACAGCCTCGCGTAGCTTTAGCCCTTTTTCAGCGGTTGCCAAATGGGGATTGCCGGACCCCGAGTTGGTTGTCAATAAATGCCACTGCCGACTGAGCCCAACCCAGCCTTCGCGCAGAGCCCGGAAACGAAGGGGACGGCGTGAGCCAGCGTCTGCATTCAGGGCTCCGCCGGTCGCATGAGCCACTAAATCCGGCCGAAAATGCAATATCAGCGAAGTTTCCATTTCCCCGGCATGATCGTCCGGATGTTCACAAATCTTGTCGGCCTCATCGCGAATCATCTGGTACCAGTTGCACAAAAACACGTGGACTTTGGTCTGACCAGCGATTTCTCGTAAAAACGGCTTGAATTCGTTTCCGCCATGGCTGTTAAAGATGACCAGTTTGCGAATCCCGCTTGCTTCGAGCGACTGCAGAAGATCGCGCAGCACGAGAAACAACGTACTGGGCTGCAGATTCATGGCGAGCGGAAACGACTGCATGTTGGTTTCCGTACCGTAGGGGATCGCCGGCAATTGCACGACGCGTCCCCCAAGATCCCAAGCCTTGCGGCAGCAGGCGTCGGTCAAATGCCAAGCCTCCAGTGTGTCCGTGCCGTAAGGTAGGTGCAAATTATGAGGTTCGGTAGCACCGGTCGGCAGCACCGCCACTTGCCAATTCGCCTCGCGCGCGTCCGCCAGCGTGGATTCTTCAAGTCGCCAGGGAGTTTTGCGCGGGCTGCGGTCGGTCATGTGACGGTTCCTCGTATGCAATGGGCTGGAAATTAAGGCGTATTGCGGTTGGTTGACTGTACATACGATTTTCAGCTTAGCTCATGTAGGTAATCTGCCGATACTGCCCAACAGCGTCGCAAATTCGATTTCGGCAGAGTGTTCCCATCTCGGCTATGCAGTCCGTTCCGACCTGTGTTACCAGAAAAGTCGAACCCGTTTTACAACTTCGCAACTTTATCTCTCGATATTTGTCAAACCTACGCTATTCTTGAATAGTTGGAGCAGCAGGCACTTCTTTGCATCCAAGGTGGAAATAGAGTTGCGAGGGCTGGCAGGCAATTGCATCAACAGGACTTGAGTTTCACCGGCGATGATTGCACAGAATTGGACAATGGCGAAAAGGCGTAACCAGACGGACACGCTGAGAGCGCGACAACTACTGGGCAAGTATCGGATTGAACGCCGATTAGCTCAAGGTGGATTCGCCTATGTCTATCAAGCGATGGACACAATTGAAGGCGTTCGCGTCGCTTTAAAGATGCCCCACCAAAGTGTGGTGACGCCGACGATGCTGGAATTCTTTCAGCGCGAGGCTCGCTTGGTGGCCAAGTTGGATCACCCCAACATTTTGCCGCTCAAGGACGCCAGCTTCATTGAAGGGCGTTTTGTCATCGCCAGCAAATTGGGCGAAAAGACGCTCTGCGACCGCTTGCGCAATCGACTGGCGTTTGAAACAGCGCTTGATTTGTCGATTCAAATGGTGTCTGCCGTCGCTTATGCCCACAATCTGAATATCATTCACTGCGACATCAAGCCCGAAAATATGATTCTGCTGCCGGACGGGCGGTTGCAGTTAGCGGACTTTGGCATTGCCAAGGTCGCGCAAAAGACGATTAATGGCTCGGGCTCGGGGACGGTGGGTTACATGGCCCCGGAACAAGCGATGGGCCGTCCCAGCACGAAAAGCGACGTGTTTTCGCTGGGCTTGATCATGTACCGGATGTTCACCGGACATCTACCGGAATGGCCGTTCGAGTGGCCGTTTAAAGGCGCGATCAATTTGCGACGCAAGGCCCACCCCGATTTGATTACGGTTATTCGACGCGCCTTGGAGCTGCGTCCGAGCAAACGCTACGCGGAAGCCGTAGAAATGCACGCGGCATTGCTGAAGGTGCGTCGCCGCGCGATGCTCTTTCATCATCGCAAGCGCAAGGGGAATGGTGGCGTCTGAAGCGACGCTGCCGCTGCAAAAGTTCGGTATAATGCGAGCTGGCTCAATTCTCGGAGTCAGCCCACCGACCTACATTCCTGCTCTCCCAGGAGTATTCTGCAGTGAAAATTAGGCAATCCTTGCGTTGGAATTTGCACGCCCTGTCGTTATGCCTAGCGTACATGCTCGCTGCGATGTGTGCGACCATGTCCGTTGCGCGGGCCGCGGAAACGTCACCGAACATCATCTTCATCTTGAGTGACGATCTGGCGCAGGGGGATGTCGGCTGCTACGGCCAGAAGCTGATCAAAACGCCGCATTTGGATCGCATGGCGACCGAGGGAACGCGCTATACGCAGGCCTACTGCGGCACCACCGTTTGTGCTCCATCGCGAACGTCGTTGATGACAGGGTTACACACGGGACATTCTCCGGTCCGTGCAAATTGGGAAATCGCCAGTGGCGAAGGACAACTGCCATTGCCAGCAGAGACGGTTACGGTGGCGCAGTTGCTCAAGGACGCGGGTTATGCGACCGGCTGCTTCGGCAAATGGGGCATGGGTATGTTCAACACCTCCGGCAGTCCGCTCAAGAAGGGCTTTGATCGATTCTTTGGCTACAACTGCCAACGCCATGCTCATTCGTATTTCCCAACCTACTTGTACGACAACGACAAATCCATTGAGTTACCCGGCAATGATGGCCAGGGAGTTGGAAAAACGTACGCGCAAGAACGGATCCAGCAGGCGGCAGAAAAGTGGCTGCGCGAGCCACGAAACAGACCTTTTTTTATGTTTTATGCCGTCACGCTCCCCCATGGGCGGCACGAGATCGACGATCTTGGGGAGTACGCCGACAAGAATTGGACACCCCAGCAAAAAGCTTATGCGGCCCAAGTCACGCGGCTGGATGCAGACGTAGGCCGTTTGTTCGCGCTGCTTAAAGAATTGCAGCTCGATGAAAATACGCTCGTTATGGTCGCTGGCGACAATGGCTCTTCCTTCGACGAAAAATCTGAGATGGGGCGATTGTTTGATCAATCCATGGGGGGCAAGCTGCGAGGTTTCAAACGCGGGTTATACGAAGGTGGCTTGCGTCAAGTTGCTTTGGCGCGGTGGCCGGGCCAGGTTCCCGCCGGACGCGTTAGCGAAGAGGCGTGGGCCATGTGGGATTTTCTACCTACCGCCGTGGAATTGGCCGGTGTCAAAATTCCGCCGCAAGTGAAGGTAGATGGTCACTCTCTAGTAAATTATCTGAAAGGGGATGCGGCACCCAAACGCGATTTCTTCTACTGGGAATTACACGAAGGACCGTTTATTCAAGCCATTCGCTTTGGAGACTGGAAAGCCGTGCGAAATGGTCCTGCGAAAGCCATCGAGGTGTACGACTTGAGTTCTGATTCGGGTGAAAAAAATAACGTCGCCATAGAGCACCCGGAGTTGGTGGAGAAGGCGGAGTCGCTGATGAAAGCCGCCCATGAGGACGATCCTAACTGGCCGATTTTTGAGAACCAGAAGCAACGCAGCGCGTGGCGCAAAAATCGCCAGTAACCACTGCACTGACGGATTACGTTGACACAAGCGGAAAGAGAAATCATGGCCTCGCCTCTGACGACGCAGCACGAACCGAGCTGGGAAACACATCCCCAAGCCTACCAGCTTGTCTGTGGCGAACTACGACGACAGGTTGAAAATATTGCGATGCTCGGCGAATTGGATCAGCGTCTGCTGGATGAAACTGGCACGCAGTTGCTTGATTGGACTGATCGCCTAACGGTGAACTGCGGTGCCTCAGACCTGCTCGAATGTGGCTTTGCACCGGCGGAAGAGTGCGGCGCGGGTTGCTTTCGCCACCCGCAAGCGCAGCTTCCGACAGTGGTGATCGACTATGACAAGCTGATGGTGGCGCTGAAAGTCGAGTCCGTGGTCGATTTTCTCGAAGCCCAGCGGCTCGACTCGCGGCAGCAGATTTTCGGCTCGGCAGGAGCAGCCGTTCGCAAGTCCTGCATTTATTGCGACAGTACTGCGGAAGTCTGGATCGTTGAGCGCCATGGCAGTTGGAGTTGGCAGGCAGAGGATGTCTCGCCAGTCGAGATTGAACGCATCGTCCGACACGCCGAACGTTTACGACTTCGCAGGCGGCAATTCGATAGTGACGTGGCCGGTTTCGAGCACGCCCAACGATTGTTGGAAGAAGCGATTCAAGAAATTGGCCGCGAGCGCACCGCCGATCTATTTTTTGCCGCGGAACGTGCCTATTGGCAACAGCGGAACGACGCCGGTGGACTGCAGCGGATGCGGCAGGGCCGCTTAGGATTCGGCTGGGCTAATCACGACCACCATACCTATCGATCCAGTAGGGCTTGCTTCAAGGAGCTCATCCAGACCCTAGAACTGTTGGGAATGGAATGTCGCGAGCGTT
>JBBQRC010000280.1:0-6745 GCA_038215215.1 Pirellulales bacterium | reverse complement strand
ACCAGCCAGTCACGACCTACCAGACTTCCACCGTCGACCAGGGACAATACGTAGCCCAACAATTTTATCAGCCTGGCGATACGCGTTTTGGACTACGTTACGTTCCCAGTGGCTACAACGTGGACCCCACGGGGATGGGAGCCTACCGCCGCGGCGGTTTTGGCTGGGTGCCTTACTCTTCAGCCGGGAATACGGTCACTCAGTTGCAGTATCAACCTAATCCAGTGCAAGTTGCGGTGCCGCAGACGACGCTCATGCCTCAGGTTGTGCAGCAGCAGGTTCCCGTCCAGGTCACGCGGATGGAACAAGAAGTGGTGCAGCAGCAAGTTCCCGTCAGCGTGACACGCATGCAGGCGGTCGAGCAACGTCGCAAGGTTCCCTATGCAGTCCAAAAGCCGGTCACCCGCTACATCGAGAACAAGGTTCCGATCGATACGGTCGAATGGGTGGAACAGGAAATGGTACGCCCCAAGACAGTGCAGCGCACCACTTACAAACTCGAAACGATCGAGAAAGAAGTTCCGGTTCAGTATTACGAAACGGAAGCGATTAAGACCAAAGTACAAGTACCCCGACGCGTGGCCGAGTACGAGCCGTACACAGTGCGTCGACTCGTGCCGCGTACCGTCCAAATGCCAATCACCCTGAATTACTACGATCCGTATGCGGTACCGCTCAGTCGCGGAACCAGTTCATGGATGTCAACCGGCGGCGAAACGGTGATCTCGCGCGGTGAAGGCGTTCCCGTCACGGAGAGTCCCGTTGCCAATCAGCAGGGTGTCAAGAAGGTGGAAATGTCTGAGATCCCCAAGTCCTCTGAGGCGTCTGAGTCCGCGTCCAAGCTTGAAGCCGTGACCAAACCTGAAGCCACAGGCGATATGGATCTCAGCCCATCTGATGGCAATCAACCACCGCAAACTTAGTTTTTGCTCGACTCTTCATCGGTAATCAAAAAACAACAGGCACTTGGTTCTCCAAGTGCCTATGTTGTTGATTGTCCGTGACAAGTATTAGGCTGAGACCGCCTGCGCGATCTCCCTTAACGCTGCACAGGTGCGTTGTTCAAGGGCGGAAAGGCAAGCTGAGTCGGTGGTGCGAGCTCTTGGACACCCGAGTTGACCGGAGTGGACGTGAGGATGCCATTGACCGGTGCAATGGAACCAACCCCCTGAGCCTGAGCCTGAGCCTGAGCGGTCTGTGTCGGCGACTGGGCCGTGCCCTCTAACGTTGCTTGAATTGAGGCTGCATCTTCAAAATCGAGCACTAGCGTGTCTTCGGTACCAACCATTTTCACGCCTAAGCCTGAGATGCGCCAGCCCTCTGCTTCTTGATGGACTTCGCAGATGATCTCCATGACCAACGGCTGCTGTCCCTCGGTGGCGGGTTCAGTCCACTGGCATTCCACCAAAGCGACTGTCTTCTCTTCGTACGGAAATCCGACGCGTCCGATTTCGTACTTCCCGTCTGGCGTACCAAGTGGTTGGATTTGATAAGCGGTTTTTTGCAATTCCGCTCGTGCGCGAGTCGTCAGCACACCATTGGCTGCGTTTTCGTCGCCCCGCCGCAAGCTGTCTAAAAACACCGCGACAGCTTGGGCAGGTTCGCTCCCCACGCCGTCCACAACGAGCGGCTTAAGGGGCGCGGACTTTGACGGGCTCGTCGAGCCCGATTCATTTTGTGCCGTCTTGGTCTCACTGCCACCGCTGCAGCCAAAAACGAGCGCGAGTGCCAGCAGTGACCCGGAGCGAATCAATCGTTTCATCGGACGTTACTTCCCTGCAACATGGGCTTTTTGAGCTACATCGTGTAGCCTATCGGAAAAAAATTCGGTCGGCGCATTTTTTAGTGCGTCGCCTCGACTCTAGGAACTTGCGACCGGCCGTGTCAATGCAGATTTCCGCTGTTAGCGACCGATTTTTGGGACGACGCCTTAGCTATTTGCCTAACGCTTCGGCCAGATCGCGACTGCCGGGAATGTCTTCTGGCCATTTCGTCCAGACGGAGGTTCTGGCCATGACTTTAGTGTGAAACTCCTTCAAAAGTTTGCTCTTCTTCTCTTCGGTAAGGCTCTTGCGGATTTCAACTTGAGCCAAATCGAAGGACTTGGTGTGTCCGTCTTCGCGCTCCAAAACTTCGATAATATGGAAACCGGTCTCGTCTTCAATCACCAGACTTAGCCGGCGCAGCGGCAAGGAAAAAATAGCCGTATCCAGGGCTGTTGACTTTAGGCTTCCTTGGTTAGTCCAGTCGTAAACGCCCCCTGCAACAGCCGTAAATCCTTCGGATGTGTTCTTGGCCACTGCCTCGAAGGGACGCCCGCCCAAGTAGACTTCATTCCCCATGTCGCGGATCAGTCTCTCAGCCTCTTCGCGAGAGTGATTGCTAAAGCGACTGCAGAGCTCGCGCCAGCGTGCCCGTCCGGTGACCGTCCACTCTTCAGGATGCGACTGATAATAGCCTAGCAATTCCTCACGGCTAAATTCGTATTCTTCGGGAACATATTTGCGTTCTAGTTCGGATGACAGGATACGCTCAATGAACTGCGTGCGGTAAGCAGAAACAGACATCGATTTTTCGCGTAAAACTCTCTCGAGCGACGCGGCATCATTGACCTTGTACTTTTTCATCATCTGCGGAACTTGCTTCTCGAAGAAAATCTGACCTGCCTTGGTAGTCACCTGCGACCTCATGGACTCCATTTCTTTGGGCGGCTTGTTTCCCGACATGTCGCGAAAAAACTCTTGATACAGAGCTTTAATCTGCACGTATTGTGAGAGTACCTGACGGATGAGAACCGCGCGCAATTGTTTCTCCTGGGCAGGCGAAATGCGGCCACGATTTTGATCAATGATCGGTTCGATGAAAATCATCATATCCCCGGCCAAAACGTGTTCGGTGCCAACCACGGCGATCAAATCACCCTCGTTGAACTCTTGGCTTTCCTCCCTAAGCGGGTCCGTCGTATTGCTCCCCGAGGAGCTGACTAACAAACCACTCGCTGGTTGCCTTTCTAGCAAGCCAGAGGGCCCCGCGGCGGGAGGTAGCGTTGGGGGTGGATTGGTGGTCGAAGACAAAGGTTGCGGCAAGCTGTCGGTTGTTCCGGCCATACTGGGCAGTTGCGGAAAGCCAATGTCGAGCGCATTACTCGCAGACAGAGGAGCCAGATTGTTGGCTATGGTCTGCGGAACTGGATTGAAGGGTGGACGGACCATGGTCTGGTTGCCCGGAATTTGACCTTGTCGCGGCGGTGGCGGTAAATTGCTCCACTTGCCACCAATACGACCTGGTGGCTCCTTTTCAGGGGCCAGAGAAGTCGCTGGAGGGAGCGCTGCCGAGCTGGCTGGAGCGGCAGCCGAACGTGTTTGTGCCAACAAATTCGCGTGGCTGGACAGCATCAACAGGATGATAGTCAATCGTAGAATGTGGACTACCTCCAAGCGCGGTGGCCCTGAAAACGTCGGAGTTCCAAATTTGCAAGTTCTACTGCAAGAACTATTCATGGTTACGATTTCGCTCTGCACAGGACGTAGTGGATTTGTTCTCGCAGCGAGATGAGCCAAGTGGGAAGTTCGGAGGTTTTCAGCCGAATGGTTGTCTGCCGACTCGCGCTCACATGGGTGTTTGTCAAATTATGCGTTTGGCAGCAAGAGGGAAATCTCACGAATTCTAAAATCTTGAAGCGCCGACACCTAGGGAAAACCACAAAAAGGTCTGCTTAAATGTGACACTTTGCGTGTCGAAGCATCCCTGAATGTTAGAGCCATCGTGGAACTGATTGGATAGCTCCCGGCTTCATCTTGTCTTCAGGAAGCGCCAGTACACTTTAAGAAATGCGGCTTCCATTCCCAGGAACTGCTGCGCATCTTCTCTTCTCATCTCGTCTCGTCGAAAGGGAACTTATCATGACTCGACAAAATCGTTTTTTCATTTTCGGTCGTCGGCAAGCAAAACGAGCGCGAGCGCAACTGCGCCGGCAGCTACGCTGCGAAACCCTGGAAACACGGCAGTTAATGGCCAACGATCTCACGATGGGTATACACAATTCACTCACTGCAGAAGACGTTAACGGTGACGGGATCGTTTCACCGTCGGACGCACTCAACGTGATCAGCGCCATGCATCGCATGCGAACTGGACAAGCGATTGACAGCAGCCTGCGATGTGACGTCAACCACGACGGCAGCATCACACCGCTGGATGCCTTGATGGTGATCAATCGGTTAAACAACCGAAACTCACAGCCACCTGCCATTCCTACCCCAACGCCCACAACGTCGGCAGGTGTGAGGAGTATCGATGGCACAGGCAACAACTTGGCGAATCCAAGTTGGGGAAGTTCCAATGAACAACTGCTGCGCGTAGCCGATGTGGACTATGCGGATGGCATCGCTGCCCCTGCTGGTACCGATCGCCCCAGTGCTCGTGAGATCAGCAACATGCTTTCCGACCATGGTGTCGATGCCATCCCAAACGACCGCGACGTCTCCGCTTTTCTCTATGTTTGGGGCCAATTCCTAGATCATGATCTGAGTCTCACTGAAACAGGCGAAACCCAGGAAGCATTTGCGATTAAGGTTCCCACCGGGGATCCCTCTTTTGACCCCAATTCGCTGGGAAACAAGCAGATTCCACTACTTCGCTCCAATTACGACGCGACCACGGGTACTGACCTTGATAATCCTCGACAGCAACTGAGCTCCCTAACTGCGTGGATTGATGGATCCCAAGTTTATGGCTCTGACGAAACGACAGCCAATGGCCTGCGAGAACTTTCAGGCGGGCGTATGTTGATCGACCAGGCGGGGCTCCTGCCAACCGACACTAGTGGTCAATTCTTGGCAGGTGACATTCGCGCAAATGAGAATCCGGAGTTGTCCGCAATGCAAACGCTATTTGTACGTGAGCACAATTATTGGGCGGCTAGAATCGCGGCGGGCAATCGACAATTGAACGATGAAGCCATTTATCAGCAAGCACGCGCAATGGTTATCGCCGAATTGCAGTCGATTACTTACAACGAATTTCTACCATCGCTCATTGGCAAGCAGGCCTTACCCAACTACCGGGGATACGACGCCAGTGTGAATCCCACCATTTCAAATGAGTTTTCCACAGCGGCTTTCCGGTTTGGCCATTCAACGCTCAACGACGACATCGAGTTCTTTGGTAACGACGGAAGGGCCATTCGCGACGAAATTTCACTGGCGGAAGCTTTTTTCAATCCGGAAATACTCAAACAAGAGGGCATCGACCCGATTCTGAAATACGTGGCGTCAACCTTGGCGGAAGAAATCGATGTCAAAGTCGTTGATAGTCTGCGCAACCTATTGTTTGGACAACCAGGCCAGGGAGGACTCGATTTGGTCGCGCTCAACATTCAACGCGGCCGTGATCACGGTCTCGCCGATTACAACTCGGTGCGCCAAGCCTACGGCCTGGAAAGCGCCCAAAGTTACGCCGACATTACCAGCGATGTCGAATTGCAGCAGCAACTGCAATCGCTTTATGGGGACGTCGGCAATATCGATCTGTGGGTTGGGATTTTAGCTGAGGACCATGTCGCGGGCGCGTCCATCGGCGAATTAGGCAAGACAATCATCGCCGATCAATTCCAACGCCTCCGCGACGGCGATCGTTTCTGGTTCGAGAATGTTTTTCAGGGCAAGCAACTGCAACAGATAACAAGTACACGTCTGTCAGACGTCATTGAACGCAATACGCAAATCACCAATTTGCAGCCCAACGTGTTTTCCATGCATGTCGAGGTGAGCGGTAAAGTTGTGCTGGCTCCTAACCCGGTAGCGGCCACGCCAGCCGGCAGGCCAGTTGGTCCTCAGGGTCCCGGTCCTGAAGTTGCTCGTCCTCAGGGTCCCAGTGCTCAGGGTCCCAGTTCTCAGGGTCCCGGTTCTCAGGGGACTGGTAGTCGCGGGCCGACTCCAAATCTCAGTGTGAGTGGAGTGACCGTCGAATTGCTGAATGCCGACGGAGAAGTCATTGACAGCACGAAGACCAACCAACAGGGGCAATACACTTTCTCCAACTTTAGCGAAACCGGGGACTACCGCATTCAAGTCGTACTCGCGCCGAATCTCACAACACGTGTGAGTTCGCTCGATATTTTAGTCTCAAATGGAGCGACGCGATTGCAGGATTTGAATTTCGTGGTGACCCGAATTTAACCGCATCCATCTAGCTTGATCGTTGTTTAAACCAGTCGCCGCAACCAAGTGGGTAATTGATTGACGCGCGGCGGCTGAATTTCCAAGATCGTGGTAAAGGTCTTGCTAGAAAATTGAATAAACTGAATTGCAAGCATTTCCTGCCTGCAATTCGCCGTAGCCAATCGAGCAGGAGTTCGCTATGGTTCTGCATTCACCGACAATCCCTTGTAAGGCATCGCAGACATTCTCTAGCCCTGCACTCACGGATGGCACGCCACACCACTACCAAAAAATGGCAAGTGCACGAATCGACACAGCGTGGCTTGTGTCGGGCTGCGCTGTTGTGTTTCGGTGCATTGCCGCTGATCTGCGCACTGGTGCTATCGGTGTTACAGTTTGTGCCGGCGTATCAACGCTCCAAAGCGAGCAGTTGGTCGGCGAGACTCTCGGCCCTGCTGGGGGTCGAAGTACAAGTTGCCGCCGTGGAATCGCTAGCTCCCGAGCGTTTTAATTTGCGTGGAGTGCGTTTGGCGCATCCCGAATCACGCGCTTTGTTAGGTCGTATCCAATCGATCGAGGTTTCA
>JBBQRC010000279.1:0-6747 GCA_038215215.1 Pirellulales bacterium | reverse complement strand
TTTCGGACAGGTCCTCAGTTGATATCCGATGCACATCCCCTCGCGACCTACAACTTCGTCTCCGCTCACACTGCGTTTTGGCTGGCGACGACTGCATACACCGCTGCTGGCTTCACGATCCAACTCTCCGGCGGCCTTGATCATGGCCATTCTCATCACGTTGCCACGGCCCAGTTTGCTGTCGGCCGATGCGCCAGCATTTGAACGCGATGTGGCGCCGCTTATCTCAGCACGTTGCCTCGAGTGCCACGCGAACACCGATCCCGCCGGCAATCTCGACTTAACCACCCAGCAGACCTTGCAGCAGGGGGGTGACAGCGGTCCGCCGCTTGCCACCACCGCCGCCGCGAGTCTACTGATGCAGCGGTTGCTTGACGGTGAAATGCCTCCCGAAAAAAACGGCCAGTCGCAGGCACTCCCCGAGTCGGAGATCGCGAGCTTCAGGAGTTGGCTTGATGCAGGTGCTCCTTGGCCTGCCGGACGGGTGCTCGATCCACTCGAATACACCACGGCCAAACGTGCGGGACGTGACTGGTGGGCCTGGCAACCTGTTCGGTCTCCCCTCGTAGACGCACCTCCACGTGAGCAGGCGATCGACTATTTCATCCGCCAAAAACTGGTCGAGCAACATCTCACGCCCGCTCCAACCGCAGATCGACGCACGCTGCTGCGGCGGGTCACCTACGATTTGGTGGGTTTGCCTCCCACCGCCGACGCAGTGACCGAGTTCGAGCGTGACGAGAGTCCCGAGGCATACGAACGTGTCGTCGATCGCTTATTGGCATCTCCACAATTTGGCGAACGTTGGGCGCGGCATTGGCTGGACGTCGTACGGTTTGCGGAAACAAATGGTTATGAACGTGACGCAGTCAAGCCGCAGGCCTGGAGATATCGCGACTGGGTCATACAAGCGTTCAACGACGACATGCCCTACGATCAATTTGTTACCGAGCAATTGGCTGGTGATGAAGTCGCACAGCGGTCGGAATCCAGTGTCATCGCGACAGGCTTTCTCCGACTTGGGACCTGGGATGATGAACCGAATGACCCAAACGAATATCAATATGAACGCTTGGAGGACATGGTCCATACAACGACGACCGCTTTCCTGGCCATGACCGTCAAGTGTGCGCGGTGTCACGACCACAAGTTTGACGCCATTTCTCAAAGCGATTATTACCGTATCGGCGCCACATTTTGGGGCGGACCAATCGCTCATCGGCAACGCCAATGGAACGGCGGACCAACCTCCGAAGAACTCGGTTTCGATGTCTTGGGCTGGACCGATCTCAGTCGCGACCCAACACCCTTGCGACTGCTCAAGAAAGGGGACGCGCATCGGCCATTGCAAGTCGTTGCACCTGGGGCACTCAGCGCGGTGCCAACTCTCGAACGCGAGTTCAAGAGTCCGCCACCGGAATCGAAAACCGCGCAGCGTCGCTTACAATTGGCCGCCTGGATTACGGATGATCAGAATCCACTGACTGCGCGGGTGATCGTCAACCGCTTGTGGCAGCATCACTTTGGCGAAGGTCTGGTGCGGACGCCTGATAACTTTGGCTTTTTAGGCGATCGTCCCCTGCACCCGGAATTATTGGACTGGTTAGCCGCCGACCTGGTTGGTGGCCAATGGAAACTCAAGCGACTGCACAAATTAATGGTCATGTCGCAAACCTATCGCCAAAGTTCGTTGCATCCCCTGCAGGCCGAATATGCTCAGCAAGACGCTGGCAATCACGCTTGGTGGCGCGCGGAACGTCGCCGCCTTGACGCCGAGCAACTGCGCGACACGATTCTGCTCAGTAGCGGCAGGCTGGATTTACGACTGGGTGGACCAAGCTTCATGGCGCCTATCAACGCAGAAGCACTGGAAGGATTGTCGATGAAGTCGGGAGCCTATCAAGCTTCTCCGGCGGACGAGACGCGCCGCCGCAGCATCTACATGTTTAGCAAACGCGCCCTCGCGGTCCCGTTCATGGCCGTCTTCGATAGTTGCGATACCACGGCCCCGACCGGTCGCCGCGATGTTTCGACCGTCGCTCCGCAGGCATTGACCTTGCTGAACAACCATTGGGTGCAAGCCGAGTGCGACGCGTTGGCCGCGCGGGTGATCGCTGCCGCAATGGCGGACGAACCGCGCGTCACTGCCGCCTGGCGATTTGCACTGGGGCGTAGTCCCAACGATGCGGAGCGGAAGTTTTCGCTTGACTACGTATTGCGGATGCGGAGCGCGTCGTCCGCCGCGGACAACCCCGAGCAGATCGTCTGGGGTGCGCTGTGCCATACGTTGATCAACACCAATGAATTCATTTACGTGGACTGATAGCCCATGCTTGAGCTAAAAACATCCCAATTTCCGTGTGGGCAATCACGGCGACAGGCACTGTGGCAGATGGGCGGAGGATGTGCAGGCTTAGCCCTCGCCTGGTTGCTTGAACAGGATGGTTTCTTCTCCAAATTAGCTACCGCTGCAGAAGTGTCCGCCAATCCGCTGTCACCCAAACCGCCCCATTTCTCCGGGAAAGCCCAAAGTTGCATCTTCCTGACCATGAATGGCGGACCCAGCCAAGTAGATACGTGGGATTACAAACCCGAGTTGGCAAAACATGCTGGTCAGCCAATGCCCACCGACAAAAAATTTATCAATTCGGGGGGACGCGCGATCGGCTTGTTAGCACCGGCTGTGCGGCCCTTTAAACCTGGAGGTGAAAGCGGCTTGATGGTGTCCGACTTCTTCCCACATCTTCGCGAGCACGTCGACAAATTGGCGGTGGTTCGCTCCTGCTACACCGACACCCATGCGCACGGCTCCGCCCTGGTACAGATCAATACGGGCAAGCCGATTATTGGTCGGCCATCACTTGGCAGTTGGGTCACTTACGGCCTAGGCTCAGAGAATCAAAACTTACCGGGCTACGTAGTCATGTTAGACAAACGCGGGGGACCGATCGGAGGGCAACCGAACTGGTCGAGCGGTTTTATTCCGGCTTCGTTCCAGGGGACGCTCTTTCGTCCTCAGGGCAACCCCATCTTGGACCTCACTCCATCCGGTGCATCTACTCGTTCACAGCAGCGCGAGCAATTAGACCTACTCGCGCAACTGAACGCCGCACATTTACAGCAGCGTCCCGGCGGGGTGGAACTGGCCGCGCGGGCCGCCAGTTATGAATTGGCTTTTCGGATGCAGTCCGAAACGCCCGAAGCGGTTGACTTGAGCGGTGAATCGGCCGAGACTCTGGCCGCGTACGGCGTGGAGCAACCGCAGACAGCGGAGTTCGGTCGCAATTGCTTGATCGCCCGGCGGTTGGTCGAACGCGGGGTTCGGTTCATCCAGTTGTATTCTGGAGGTGGTCATCTCGAAGAAACTTGGGACGCGCATGAAAGTATCGAGAAGAATCATGGCCGGCATGCCGGTGAGACCGACCAACCGATAGCTGCCCTGTTGACCGACTTACAGCAACGCGGACTATTGGATTCGACCTTAGTCGTGTGGGGTGGCGAGTTTGGTCGCATGCCTTTTAGCGAAGGGATCGATAAACCAGGTCGCAATCACAATCCCTACGGATTTTCCATGTGGCTGGCTGGCGGGGGCGTGAAGGGCGGAATCGCATACGGTGAAACGGATGAACTGGGATTTGCGGCGGAAACGAATAAAGTCCACGTGCACGACTTGCATGCCACCATCTTGCATCTACTCGGCATGGACCACACCCGGTTGACCTATTTTCACCAGGGACGTGACGAACGTTTGACAGATGTCTTTGGCCGAGTGCTGACCGACATCGTGGCTTAGGACGTTTCGATACTAGCTTCTAAAGTCTCGCAGGCGGGTGAGATAAGGTGCGTTGAGCTGCTGGACGGCGTCGGCTTGAGGTTGCTGATGGGCCGGCGGGGGATAGGTTTCCATGGCGCGGAAGGGTAGTGGCAGACTACCGTCACCTTGCAATGTGTTCAAGTCCGCATCCTTGTCCCAACCCGTGCTGTGCAAAATAAAGTCGCGTCGCCAGCCGGCCGAGAGGGGGCGCTCCGGCATGGCAAAACGCAACGTAAATTCATCTCCGGAAACCATCACGACAAGCCGGTCATCATCCGCTCGCAGTAATTCATAGACGTCGCCGTAGCGGGTAAATGGTCCTGACAATTCGGGCCATTTCGGCTGGCGACTGACCTCTTGATAGTTGTACCAATGCGGTTGATCGGAGGGGCGGGGTAGCAGTCGCCCAAAGCCTCGATAATGCAGCTCGGCGGATTGCATCCGCAGGTCACTCTGTTGACAAGTCGTTGCATCTGAATCGCTGGCGACAAAGGCTTGATCCCAGTACAGTTGCTGACTGCTGGCGATCCGCAGCCGCTGATCAGCACTTCTGAAAACTCCGGCCAGATCGACCACAATCGATTTAGGTTTGCCACCGGGAAAGCCCATGAAGGGCTGCGCGCAAACCCACTCCCCGGACTCATCGACCACCCACAACGACGGAGGTTCCGGCGCAGATCGAGCGGGATTTTGTGACATGCCGATATTCAGGGAGGTGTCCGCCGGATGCATCCATCCATTCAAATACAACCGCCAAGGCTGGTCGCTGGCGAGCACGCCAAAATCAAGTTCGATGAAATGGGGTTCGCACAGCCCCTGACAAATCTGGACGTCAAAGGCTTGGACGAATTCGCGATCCACGCGAGCCAGTTTGGCCAAACAATCGCGCCCGTGACTATCCGTGGCGACGCGGGGAAAGACCTTGTTCTTGGCGGTCAAGAGCTGCGGCTCCGCCAGCGCTGCCGGACCTACTTTCTCGTTGGTAAACACTGCGACGTCTGCCGGATGATCTATAGCGGTCAAAGTAAGATGGTCGAAGTAGGCGACCTCCCACAACTCTTCGGTCACGCGCAGTTCGTAACTGCCCGCCCGTGGCTGCAGTAACTCACCGGGCAGCAACAAATTTTCCCAGCGTCGGTCGGGGAGCACCTGGCCACGGGCAACTTGCAAGCCCAATGGTGCGTTCCACAGCAAGTCCGTGATCAACTCGAAACGCTCGCCGTTCCAGCCGTAAACAAACGGACAGGAGCCCTTGAGCTCTTGGCGTTCCTCGATAACCGTATTGGGCTGGACCTGTTCAGCGTTCTGGGTCAGTCCATTGTTAAAGATGATGCGGAGGTTGGTCGGTTGTGTGTCGCCGATACCAAAATGCGTCATCGGATCGCGAATCACACGCGCTTGGAACTGACCGGCACTGCGTAGTTCGAGCGTCGAGCCTACCGCGTAATGGTTGATGCGTCCACCACCGTTCACGTCATTGATGCCGTGGACTCGCGCTGACACAAAACCACCACTATGAAGTTGCTTGGGAATCAGCAACAGGGCGTGGTGATCGATTACCGACAGCAGTTCCACGGCCCCGTCGCCGCTGGCATCCACGGCCGCGAGCGAGGTACAGTCACCCGCTGCCAACGAATAAGAGAGTGGACTAAATCTCCCTCCCGGCGTGCCCAACCAAACCTCCAAGCCGGCATCGCGCCCCATCACCAGATCGAGCGCAGCATCATTATTGAGATCTGCCACTGCCAGACAGTTGCCTGTGGTGGGGGTAGCGGTGGTGGTTACGAGACCTGTACCAGTCCAAGCGCCAGGGGACGGCGTTCGAGTTAACGCACAAAAGGCCCCTGCTTCACCCGCAGCAAAAAGATCCCACGAAGCATTCCCATCCAGATCACTGCAAATAATGTCACGGAGGGGGACGGTAGCCGCCGCAGCAGCCAGATTTTTCCAATTGTCTCCCTCGAGTTTCCGAAAACGAAATTGGCTGTGCAAAATGTTTTCTAGCAGGAAGACGCCGGGCTGGTTGCGGCTGACAATTAACAGATCCTGATCGAGATCCCGATCGACGTCACAGGCAAACAAACTGGAGACTTGAAAGTCCGCATCCGGCAGTGAACTGAATTCCGAGACGTCAACAAACGTACGATTGCCATTATTTTGCAGGATTCGCAACTGGGATTTACCGGCCACCAATAAGTCTAAGTCGCCATCGCCATCGATGTCTGAAGGTTCGATATGCAGCACGTTTTCCGGACCGCTCAATCCAGGTACATCCTCAATGACGCTGAGCTGCCACTCGCCAGAGTTAGCGCTCAGAGCGGATGTGACCACAACGACCCCCTCGTCGCTCCACAGCACTAGTTCATGGATCGTAT
Source organism: Pirellulales bacterium (assembly GCA_038215215.1). Classification (GTDB taxonomy): domain Bacteria; phylum Planctomycetota; class Planctomycetia; order Pirellulales; family Pirellulaceae; genus Aureliella. The sequence continues at coordinate 558 of JBBQRC010000279.1, read as the reverse complement.
CGTGCCGGTTTGCCTGGCCCGCTTCCCCCTCACCCCCAACCCCTCTCCCCGGAATACCGGGGCGAGGGGAGATCATTACTTCGGCAACCGTCAATGGCAACCGGGGGCGACTGGGACTATCGACTTCGAACAGATCGACGGCCAACATACCCGTAGCAGCGATGGGTAGCGTCAGTTGCTGCTGCAAGGTCGCGGCCAAACCTGCGTCCGGCGATGTGGCGTAGAGTTTCAACTCGTTCCCGTGAACCACGACCACGTCCATGTCGAGATCCAGATCGTAATCATACCAACCTGCGGCATCCGCTGGACCGAGGTCCCGCCGCGTGTACTCGATTCGCTCAGGCTCCGTGGCACTTGACTGTTCTGCCCGAGCCGCACTGGCAGCAAAACGATCGAGGAAACTTGTGTCCAGCAGGGCCATGATGTCTGGTTTGACAAGTCGTGTATCGGGCCGAAAGCCGGACGTCCCTGTCAATACATTGAACCAGAGTCGTAACTGCTGTGCCTGACGCCAGTCGCCAGCGGCGATGGCTGCGGAGGCTTTGGCGATCAATTGCT
>JBBQRC010000278.1:0-6750 GCA_038215215.1 Pirellulales bacterium | reverse complement strand
GGCCATCGGGAGTGGGTTCGCGCGAGTGGGGCTCCAGGCCGAGCAGGTGATACATGGTGGCAACTAAGTCGGCGGGGGTGACCGGATCGTCTTCGGGAACTTCACCCACGCGGTCCGTTTTCCCAAAAACAGCTCCGCGTTTTACCCCGCCGCCAGCCAGCAGGACGCTGTAGGCGCGCGGCCAATGATCGCGTCCTCCTTGCGCGTTGATCTTGGGAGTCCTACCTAACTCGCCCATGACCACGACCAGCGTTTCGTCAAGCAATCCGGAGCTCTGCAGATCATCCAGCAACGCCGCTACGGCTTGATCCAAGGAGGGGATCAAGCCCACTGGTGCTTTTGCTCCCGTGTAGCCCGCGTGAAGCCTTTCGTGCAAGCGATCGTGCGTGTCCCAGCCCACATTGTTGACGGTGACCAGCGGCACATTTGCTTCTAAAAGTCGCCGGGCCAGCAAGCAGCTTTGCCCAATCGACTTCATGCCGTAGCGACCGCGCGTGCCTGGACTCTCGCGCTCGAGCTCAAAAACTTGTTTGGTCGTGGCATCACGGAGCAGATCGATGGCCGCGACCAATGCCGATTGCTCTTGGCTTGCGCCCAGTTCACCAGTGGGCTGTAGCAGCAAGTCGCGGCGGCGGGCTAACTGGCCGTCGGTAAGCTGGCTACCCTGTGGGAACACAAGTCCTGCAAAATTGTCTGCAGTAGGATCGATTCCAATCGACCAGGGGAGTGTGTCAGCCGTCAAGTAACCCTGTAATTTGGAGCCGCCACCCAAGCTAAAGTTGGGGATGGCGATATGGCTGGGGAGTGTACTTTGTGAAACCCTGGACTGGGCAGTGGGTAACATGAAAGCGGGTGCCGCAGCGCGGCCACCAGGAATATGTCCTGACAACGCATAATGAGTTGCTAGGTTGTGTTCACCCACCGGAGAGGTGAGTGAACGAACAACGGTGAACTGCGACGTTCTTTTGGCAAGCTGCGTTAAACCCTCGCCGAAGACAATGCCAGTGTGGGATGTTTTGGTGGTTCCAAGCGGCCCTCTCACTTCGACGCTCGCCTCCGGCTTGGGGTCGAACATCTCCAGGTGACTTGGACCACCGTCCAGCCAGATCAACACACATCGCTTGGCGCTGCCAAATCGATTTTGCGTCTGCGAGAAAGGTGGCGTCTGCGCGGCAACCCTTTGCCAACTGCAGGTGCCCAAGCCCGCCAGAGTGCCAAAGTACAAGCAATCGCGTCGCGAAAAATTCCGCGTTTGACTTTTCATTGGATCGCTCCAGACCGAAGTTACCTTCCTGCTCCAAGGCTTCAGTCTAGCCGAAATTCGGCGATACTGCTTCAAAGTTACTGTTGGCTAGAATGGCTTACTGGCAAATGGTAGATTTGCGGGAGGACATTCGTAATCTATGACACTGGGGCTATGAAACTGGGACAATGGGGTATCACATGCTGTCGCCTTGGACAATGTATCTGTTTCTTAGCTTCTTTTTGCTGATTCCACACATGGATCTGCAACGCGTTGCTGGCCAGCAGCGTGAGGCTGTCGACACCAGCGCGATGCTTGAGAGGTTACGCGACGTCATTGAGTACGAAGTTCAGCAAAAGCAGTTGCCTGCACTCTCGATCGCCATTATCGACGACCAAGCGACCATTTGGTCTGCAGGATTTGGATATCAAGACGCGGACAAGAAAATCCAGGCGACCGCCAAGACAGTGTATCGCGTCGGTTCGGTCTCAAAACTGTTTACGGATATTGGCGTCATGCGACTGGTCGAAGAAGGCAAATTGGAGTTGGATGAGCCCGTACAGCGCTACTTGCCCAACTTCGGTGTGCAGGGCATCCCAGGTGGGTTAGACTCAGCAGCGATTACGCTGCGGCAATTGATGTCACATCGCTCTGGATTGGTTCGTGAAACTCCGGTTGGAAATTACTTCGATCCCACTGAACCGACGCTGCAGGCGACTGTCGCCAGCCTCAATCAAACGACGCTTGTTTATCCACCCGGCACACATACGAAGTACTCCAATGCCGCCGTGGCCGTGGTGGGTGCCGTGCTGGAATCGCAGTTGTCCGAGTCGCATCCGCAGCGGATTCATCGGACAATTTTCGAACCACTGCAGATGCAGAGCAGTAGCTTTGTGGTGAACGCGGCGATCGCACCGCATTTGGCAATGGGTTGGATGCATACTTACGATGGTCGCCGCTTCCCCGCCCCCACGTTTCCGCTTGGTACTGGTCCTGCTGGAAATCTGTACTCCAGTGTCGACGATCTGGCGAAGTTCGTCTCTTGGCTGTTCCGCGACGGTCAAACCGACTCTGGCCGCATTGTGACAGCCGAAACACTCCAATTAATGATGCAACCGATTCGGGACGCCGTCGGAAAATCCCAAGGCTTTGGCCTAGGCTTTCACGTTCAGAATTTGGACGGACAAGTCAAAGTGGGGCATGGGGGTGCGATTTACGGCTTTTCAACCCAACTGGAGGCCTTACCCGAGCGGCGCCTGGGTGTGGTGGTCGCCACGTCTCTGGACGGCGCCAACGGAGTGCTCGAACGAATCGCGAACTACGCTTTGCAACTCATGATGGCCGGTCAAGACGGTAAACCTTGGCCTGATTATCGGCGGACGGTAGCGGTGGCTGCAGAACGCGGTAAGGAGATCGTCGGCCATTATAGCGATGTCGCTGGAACGCAGTCCGCGCAGGTTGTCCAGTTCAACGAGGAACTTTATCTCCAACATGGCACCTATCGACACACGCTCCGCTCGGCCGTTAATTCGGGGGAGATCGTTATCGATGACGTGATCGCCTTCGGCACTCCGGTGCAATTATCTGACAATGGGCAACTACAGCTCGGTGCGCTCAAGCTGAACCGTTTACCCAAAACCCCTCCCGCGGAGGCGCCAGCGCGTTGGCAGGGCTTGATCGGCGAGTACGGTTGGGATCATAACACCCTCTACATTTTAGAAGACCATGGAAAGTTGTACGCGCTGATCGAGTGGTTTTACTACTATCCCCTACGTGAAATAGATGAAAACCATTTCGCCTTTCCGGACTACGGACTTTATCACGGCGAAGACTTGCGGTTTACGCGCGGTGACAACGGTGATGCGACACAAGTGCTAGCTGCGCAAGTCCTATTTCAGCGACGTGAAGTGGGCACGCGCGACGGCGAAACGTTCAGGATCGAACCGCTACAACCGATTGATACACTGCGAGCCCCCGCTCTGGCAGCCACTCCGCCGCGAGAGACAGGAGAGTTCCGCGAGTCAGAGTTAGCGGAATTGGTCGAATTGGACCCGACAATCAAGCTGGACATTCGCTATGCCACAACCAACAACTTTACCGGAGCTGTTTTTTACAAACAACCACGGGCTTTCCTGCAACGTCCCGCCGCTGCGGCAGTGGTGCGAGTGCACGAGCGATTACAACCTGCTGGACTCGGGCTGCTGATCCACGATGCCTACCGCCCTTGGCACGTCACCAAGATGTTTTGGGATGCGACCCCGGAAGCGATGAGAACGTTTGTCGCCAATCCTGCCAACGGTTCGCGGCACAATCGCGGCTGTGCTGTGGACCTGACGCTTTTCGATCTGGCTTCGGGCCTGCCCGTACAGATGGTTTCTGGATACGACGAATTCTCCAATCGCGCTTTTCCGCTTTACCCCGGCGGAACAGCCCGACAACGTTGGTATCGTGAACTGCTCCGCCAAGCCATGGAGGCCGAAAGTTTTTCAGTGTACGAATTTGAATGGTGGCACTTCGACTACCAGGACTGGAAGAAGTATCCGCTCAACAACCAGACCTTCGAGGAACTGTCCCAGTAGCTACTCGCCAGTCGCGCTAAATCTTTGTCACCGCGTCGATCCACTGAGGATCGTATTCTCGCCTCCAGAGTGCTTGTTGATCGGCGTCGTCCAGCACGCGTCCGTTGGCGGGATCGCAATTGACGGTACGTCCGGTGCGGTGAGCAATGTTGCCGAGATGGCACAGCAGGGTGCTCTTATGCCCCTCCAGGATCGGCTGATTGAGTTTTGTTGGGTCATCTGCACGAATGGCGTCTACAAAATTCTGCAGGTGCTCGACTTGCCCTACCGACGCTTGTTTACCATCACTGGTCTGTTTGCCATTGCGGTCAAAGATTCGGTATTTGCCATCCGAATCCAGCTCCATGGTGCCGTCGTCGCCATAAAAGCAACAGAAGAAACCGGGGGCGTGTTTGTTACACGACAGTGCATCCCATGTGACCTGTCGTCCATCTTGAAATTCGAAACAGGCCGACTGCGTGTCCGGCGTCTCTTGATCATCTTGGAAGAAGTAACGACCGCCGGAGCTGGTGACGCGGATAGGATAATCTCCCTTTATTCCCCAGCGGCACAAATCTAGGCCGTGCACGCCATTATTCGCCAGTTCGCCCCCGCCCCAATGCCAGAACCAGTGCCAGTTGTAAGGAATGATGTTGTCGCGGTAGGGCTTGTGCGGTGCTGGGCCCTGCCAAAGATTGTAATCCAAGCCGTCGGGCACTGCCGCTTCCGCGCCGATGCCAATCGATCCCCGCAAGTTGTTGTAATAACACCGCGCCAAGTGCACGTTGCCAATCGCTCCGGTGTGAAGCTGCTCCATCGCCTCCTGCGTGCCTGCTGAACTGCGACGTTGCGAGCCCATTTGAACACAGCGATTGAATTTTGCGGCTGCGGCAATCATCCACTCACCTTCCTGTGGATTGTGGCTGCAAGGTTTTTCGACATACACGTGCTTGCCAGCTTTACAAGCCACAATCGTAGCCGGGCCGTGCCAATGATTGGGTGCAGCGCAGATTAGCGCGTCAACGTCCCTGTCATCGAGAATCTGGCGAAAATCGCCGATCACTTGAGCTTCTTTACCAACCTTCTCCGCAAACTGTTTGGCCGACGTAGAAGCTCGCTTTTGATCGACGTCACACAGATACTTCACCTCTACGTTTTCGAGTTTGGCTAAGTCGAGCGCTAGCGATTGACCGCGACTGAGCCCCATCACTCCTACAGTAACCTTGCGGAGTTGTGCGGTCGCCGCGACGGCTTGAGTTTGAACTGCGGCAGACGCGGTAGCCATGGCCGTGGCTGCGAGGAAATGGCGACGATGTACCATAGGAAAAATCTCCGGCGGGTAGGCAAACGGGCGGGATGTGGCGACTTGAAAGCTCACAGAAACTAAAATGAGCTACTGTTCTAACTGAAATTAGGTCGAATCGCAAATTTCAAAGTTTCGCCACGTTAATTCGCTTCAGGCGCGCGAAACAGGTTACTGCAGCATGTGCTTGCGGATGGATATCAATTTGATGGACTCGCCAGGCGTTCGCGTCAATCCAAGAACTCGCTCGGCAGCTCCCGTCATCGTCGATCCGTTCGAGTAACATACTATCGATGGACAGCGGTGTCGAAATCGGCGGCAGTGGCAAAGTAAGCTCCACCGAACACATGCCCGCGGCCAGCCCCACGCCGAGGGCTTTTAATAGGGATTCTTTGGCCACCCAGGCGAGCTTGACTTGCATTTCGCGCTCGGCCGCGGACAAATGCTCTATGGACGTCAGCTCCCGTTTACTGAGGACTTGCGATGCGAGGTCCAAAAATTTTGTGCGTGCGGTGGGGATCTCGATATCTACGCCAACCGGTGTCGATCGGCTGACAGCAAACAGTGCCCAGTCGTTGGAATGGGAAACGTTAAATTGCAGCTGGGAGCGATGTGAGGCGGCTAGCATGGGCTTTCCCATGGCATTGTAAGCAAACCGAATATCACTAGCGTCCATACCCAGCAGCTTGCCCAGAACGTGACGCAAACGAGCTCGGCAGACCCCAAACCGCCGACGAATCTCCGGCAGCAGAAATCGTGCCTGCCGTGTCCGTTCATCCGCGGATAGACAACTGAACAACTCGTCAAGCTGCTCCTCGGGCGCGAGCAACTCAGTGGCAATGATTTCAATGGTATCGACAGCGGGAATGTTCAACGCATTAAATCTTGCGATTTCAGTTCCCGAAGTCATTCTTTGCGCGGATCCTTTTTCACCTCAGCTTTTTTTGCTGCCACCACGTCCAGTATTTCCTGGACGCTGGCGCGACCGCCATGAGTCTTGCTGATTTTAGCTAGGCGAATGGTTCCGGATGGGTCGATCACGAACGTCGAGGGAAACGCGGTTTCACGTGGTGCATCCCAGCGTAAGTGATAGGCATTCACAATTTTGAAATCGGTGTCAACAATCAACTGAAATCCAGTGGGTAAGGACTTCCCAGCCATGAACTCTTGGGCCTTAATGGTCAAATCTTTGTTGGGCCCAGGATAAATGAAGATGACCTGCGTTTTTGCTACGGCAAATTCTTCTGCCTTCGCGATCAGCTCGCCGACCTGACGGGAGCAAATGGGGCATTGATAACCAGGAAATCCACGCAGGAAGACGAGCACCGTCCACGAATTCTGTTTCGCAGGTGCAAAATTAACGGCCTCTCCGTTAATGTCCTTCCCTTCGAAAGCGGTGGCTTGATCGCCACTTTCCGGCAACCGCTCTTGCGCCCACAGCGTAAGCGGCGCTAGGGCTAGGGCTGCGGCTAGCATCATCAACTTGACCCTGGGCGGTAAACCATAGCCAAGCACATGTTCCGGCAGGGCGGCCCTGCGGGAGCTCGGCAGACACGGTTCTTGGCAATTTCTACTCAATCGATTTTTAGCAGTTTGCATGTCAGTTTATCCCTCAGAGTATGTGAATGACCAAATTCTACCCTAAA
>JBBQRC010000277.1:0-6761 GCA_038215215.1 Pirellulales bacterium | reverse complement strand
GGTCCCCCGTATGCGATGCTGCAGATCGATCTTTACGTGGATGATGAATTGGCCTCTACTTACAATTGTGATGGCCTGATCATAAGCACACCGGTCGGCTCCACGGCGCACAATTTGTCCGCCGGTGGTCCCATCCTTAACCGGCGGCTGGATGCGGTCGTGATTAGTCCCATCAGCCCACACACGTTGACGATGCGACCGGTGGTGGACGCGGCGAATCGCAGGTTCGAAATGATCGTCCGCCAAGGTCATGAAACAGTGTCTGCCGTCGCCGATGGACGCGTTTTGTTGAACCTCGACGCTGGCGATTCAATGCGAATTGAGAAAGCCCCGGTGGCTTTTCAGATGTTGGCGATTCCCGGCCGGTCGGAGTATTTGGCACTGCGTGAAAAATTAGGTTGGGGTGGTAACCCTCGCGAAAACGACCGCTAGACCAAGAGTCAACCAAAATCAAACCTTAACGGCACGGAGGCCCAGAATGGTAATTCGCTCGTTTCTAATGCTCGTGTGCAATGTGTTGTTCTTGTCGCTTGTCGCTCAGACTCAAGTCGCTTTGGCTCAAGCGAAGCCTACGCTTGCCCCCGCCCCTACTGCCGCGTCCGGCACAGCGGCTCCCAAGTACTCGCTGCGTTATCAATTGCGGGCTGGTGAAAAGATTTATAGCAAGGTGATTCACTTTGCCGAAACTCGGACCAAGATGTCAGACCATGAAGAAACGAGTTCGTCGCGCACCACCAGCGAAAAAGTCTGGGAGGTCAAAAGCGTGAGTGCCGAGAGCGACATGACCTTTGAGTACCGCATTAATTCGGTCGATTTGGCGCAGCGTGTCGGCGATGCCGCGGAGATTCATTACAACAGCGAAACCGAAAAAACAGCCCCCGATGTGTTCCGGAAAGTGGCGGAAACTATTGGTATCCCGTTAGCGACGATCACTATCGACCCACGCGGCGAGGTCAAGAATCGCGAGGGTGATTTAAAAGCACCTCAACTAGGGATTGGTGAGATCACCATTCCGCTGCCCGCCGAACCGATTGGCATCGGCGCTGAATGGAGTGCGCCGCGCGAAATGCGCATCAAATTAGAGAATGGCACCCACAAGACCTTCAAAGTGCGCGAACTTTATACACTCGAAAAAGTCTCCGCCGGCGTGGCTACGATTCGTATCGAAACGCAACCGCTGACGCCTATCAACGATCCCAATGCGGAATCTCAATTGATTCAGCAAATGAGTAAAGGCCAAATCAAGTTTGATCTGGATCACGGGCGGGTGATCAGTAAGCAACTGGAGTGGAATGAGGAAGTCATCGGCTTTCGCGGTCCCAACACATCGTTGAAGTACGACGCGCGATATAACGAAGAGGTGCTAACCGCCTCCCAGCGCACGGCGGCCGCCGCCAGTAAATCAATTATCGAATAAACAAGGGAGGCTGGCACCACCTGCCGCCTCGTCTCTCACGTTATGGCAACTGCCACGATTTGCGCAGTCCCCACTCGCAACTCATGAGCGCGCAGAATACGATCAAGTACAACCACGAGTCCCAGGCGGCGTCACCCAGACGTCGCTTTTCTAGCGTGGTGACTTTGACCGATTCTTGGCGATCTCGCAACCACTGAATCCCCTGCCCGATGTCCTCGGGTAGCAGTAGTTGGCCCCCGGCAGACTTATTGGCGGACACCAAATTCGTCATCATTTGCCAGTCAGCGGCCGGTTGCGCCAACTCGCGCGATTCGTCGGTTACGATGAAGGCCATCTCAGCCTTGTACTGCTTGCCATCAGCTGACGTTGCGGTCAACGCCGCACGATACAAACCGGGTTGGCTGAGCCCAGCAATCTTGGCTTCGCGACGATTTTCCGCAACGGCAATCGATTCCAAATTCTGGACGAATTTTCCTTCGCGAGTGAGCTCCAATTTCAGTTTTTCGGGCATGGGACGGTTCTCGCTGCCACCAAACCAATCTAGATTTAAGGTCGTCGTCTCATCCACCATTAGCCGGCGACGTTCAAGTTTAAGCAGGAAACCTTCTGAAATCGCATCGCGCTGCAGCAGCCAAAGCACCGCTTGTCGCCAAAACTGTTTGTGTATCTGCTGGTTTCCATGCAGCCACCACTGGTAAGTTGAATCGCCAGCAAAAGCCAGCACGCGTCCGCGCCCATATTCGCCAGTAACCAAGATCGGTTCGTTGTTTTCACTAACGGCCAAAACCTGCACCCCGGGGTCAACTCGCGGTTTGCCCAGTCGATTGATCGATAGCAAGGGTGTGAGCTCGCGCCATAGTCGCGTGTTTTCCGGTTCAGTTGTCAGTGTAGTGATGGGGTGTTGGGCCGTGATCTTAATGCGAGTTGGCTGGGCGGTTTGAAAGCTCAGATTGATGGGCGCATCAAACGATTGCGAAGGACTTTTGCCGAGTTCGACGGGGAACACAGTTGCCAGTGACGAACGCCCATAACCGCCTGCGTCAAAACTGTGATAGCCACCCAGTAGCAAGATCCCGCCACCTTTTTCCACCCGTTGCCGAATCGCCGCATGATTGGCGGTAGAAATTGCCGACGAGTCGAGGTCCCCCAGAATGATGACGTCATACTTGGAAAAATCGATATTTGCAGGTGGCTTCGCGAGGTCCTTGGGCCAACTCCGGCGGTCCTTTTCCTGGATCCATGCAAAGTCGACCACAAAATCCTTCGAACTGTTTAGCGACCATTTCAGAAATTTCTGTTCCGTGCGAGGTTCACCTTCGAGATATAGAATGCGCGCGCCCCCCTCGCGCACCGTTACGAACGCGATGGCTTGATTGTTCGTGGTCACTTGTTCATTTGCATCTGCCCCAACCTTGACCTCAGCTTGCAAGAGATATTCTCCCGCCTCGGGTGCAATGATTTGAATATTCTGCGGTAGCGTTTGGCTGAGGGAAGTGGCCAATAATTCTTTGGCAGCCAGGATTTGATCTGCCTTGCCGCTGGATCGCAACCTGAGTGTTAAATCGATTTTCTGTCCCTGCAGCCCTTGGGCTTTCACGACCAATGGAATGTTGAGTTCCTTTTTGTCAAAGGCATCAAAGTGCTCAGGCAGCCCCTCGATGGCTACGTCCCGAAATTGCGTGCCACTGGCCCGCGGGCCAACACCTACAACTAATATCGGTTGATCGAGCTGTGCCATTTGTGTCGCCACACGCAGCGGCTCCACGGCAGGGGGCAAGACGGTTTGTGTCGCGTCACTGATAAGAATAACGCCGCGCAGTGGAGGCTCCACCTGGGTTCGCTGCAGGTCGGACAGCACCTTACCCAGATCAGTCAGCCGACCGCTGGGCGGCGACTTGAGGGTGCGTTTCAGCAGCGGCAAATCATCGGTCGCCGCCAGCCGAAGCGTTTGATCAAACACATACGGAACGACTTGTGCTTGACCAATTTTCAAGTCCGATGATGCGACGATGGCGGACCATACGTTCTGCAGTACTTGCCAGCGATCCATGCTCGCCGTATCACTCGGCAATGTCATGCTCTGTGATTGGTCCAGCAACACTGCAATCGCGCCAGAACTCTCATGTTCAGTGGTAGAGACTAACCCAGGCCTCAGCCAACCCAGCAGCAGCACCAATGCAGCTAGCAGTCTCAGCATCATCAACGACAATCTTCCGCCCCAGGAGATCGCTGTGTTGCTTAACGTGAGCCATAAACTCGCAAGCATAATCAAGGACAGCGGAATCATGGCATACCAGCCAAAAACCGGTTCGACGGTTACCCCTTCCATGTTGGGCTCCCCGTCACCGCCAACAGCTCTGGCAGTGGTGTCCCAGCAGCTTTCACAAAGTTCATTCGTTTGCAGCACAGCACGTTATGTCACACCGTATTTCAGCTTGATTTTGTAGAAACGGTTTGACATGGCTTGTTCGGCTAAGAATAAACCAGCGACGAAGACCATCAGTAGGGGATACAGTTCGCGTCCGTAGCGAGCTTGCCCCACACTGCTTTCGATTTCGTTCCGATCGCGGGCCAAGCGATACGTACCGCTGCCAATTCGTTCGTCCAGTTGAACTTCGGTAAGGCGGTCCAGGGAAGTATCTGCTGCAGGTACGTTGACGCTGACGGCCCGTGTCACCGGACCGGACCGCTGGCCCCGCAATCGGTAGAAGCCAGGTTGATCGAATTGTCCCAGCGACAGTTCGCCGTCGACCGCTTGCAGGCTTCGCGTTTGTGCACTTGGTAAGAACAGCTCATAACGACTAGGCCAACGCAGCGGATCATTTTTCAACGAGATGGATTCGCCGACAGCGTAGTTCACTCGCGCTTGATCCGCACCGCTCAACGCCCGCACGCAGCCCAGCAAAAGAAAGAACGATGGCCAAGTGTCTGCGCCCACCGAGAGCTCGTTCCACAAGGGTCGATCCAGGCGTTGGGGTTCGGGAATGGGAGTCGTAATGGTGATGACCTGACCGCGCCCCATGGGCTGCATCAGCACTGCCGGTCCACTCCCGTCGCTGTAATTCACGAGCAACTGCATGTTGTCCGCCAGCGTATTAAAACTCCAGTGTGAGAACACAGGATACAAGTTCCAAGGGACGTCGCTAGCGATCTGACCAAAGGATTGGAACACCGGATGGGACAGTGCAATCGGCTGAAAGAAATTATTACGATCTGCGGGATCGAGCTGCCTCACGTCGCTCAGCTTGCCCGGCAAGAGCTCCTCCAGCGACTTTTTCGCTTCCGGCAGCGTTAGCTGTTGCCCCAGCAAGAGCAACAAGCCTCCTCCACCTAGGACATGTTCCTTGAGACTGGTTATTTGCTGCGCAGACATTCGCGGCGGATCGTACAAACAGACGACCGCAAAGCGCTCCAACGGCACTTGGCCGAACTGCGCATAGCGCACTTGCTCACACAAGGCCACACCAGGTCGCGATTCAAGTCCGCTAGGATCGATGCTAAGTTGCAAATAATTGGCGATGTTGGCATCGTCGGCTACTACCAAAGCGGGACGTTGAGCTTGAGCGAGCACCGTCACATAGCGTTCATTGTCAATCATCAACGGATCGGGATGGTTTAAGCGAACCAGGAAGTTGTGTGTACCTGCTTCCAAATCACTGGCGGTCAGTTTAACCGTTGCCGTGCGCGTGCTAGTGAGGTCGATATCATCCGCCCTGGCAACGGCCCGCATGGCGGGTGTCTTGAGTTTCCCCTCACTAATTACCGGCAGGGTTGGATCCATGACTTCCTGGAGTAGTTCTACGGCTGCAAACTGCTGGTTGGTGACTTCGGTACGTTCGACCGTAACTTCGATCGTCACCTCGCCGCCCTCCGGCACCGTTTGGAATTCAGGCACCGCGTCACCCAGCCGCCAATTGGCAAGATCCGTATCACCCACATCAATGATTTGCAACAGCACTTCATCCACATGCTGCTCCAACGCCAGTTTCAAATCCTCCGACGCCGTGCTCCAGGAGCTGCTCGCCAAATCGGTGACCACATAGATCTCTTTGCGTTCCAATTCGCTGGCCAGTACCAAATCGAGAGCCGTGCGCACACGTGTGACCAGATCGACGTGCGCACCGCGTTGTTCAATCAACTTAACCTGAGCCTTGGCAGTGGCAGGGTCGAGCGATAAAGAACCGACTGGAGCTCCCGTGAGAACCCCGACGCGACTGTCGATGGGCAACTTGTCCAGCACCCAGGTGGCCAGTTGAGTTGCTCTGTCCAACCGCAATTCATTGGCCGCGCGGTAGGCCATGCTCGGTCCGTTGTCGATGATCAGGGCCGCTGCCACGGGTGCCGATTGATCGGAGCTGGGGACCGCCGGGCCGCTCGCCAACGATCGATAGCCCCACAGCCCCGCAGCGATCCACAGCGCGACCGCAATCACCCCGGCAGACAGGGTAATCGCCAACGGGCGTTTGGAGACAAGGGCCACGGCCGCGATCAAACTGGCGAGCGCTGCGACCACGAGCAGCCCGGAGACGCCAATCATGCTGCCAATCATCGCACTGTGAACACGCGGTCGGGCCAGCGCCAACGCGAGCATCGCCAGTAACAGTACGCGCAGCAACAGCAGCAAAAAATGACGCAATTGCCAGCTACTGCGCTGTTCGCGCCGCGTCTGCCGTACGAATTTAAGGGCTGGAAAGTCGATTAATTGCGGTTGTCGCTGCCCGAATAGGTGCAGGAGGATGGGAGCCGTGATGACGGCCAATCCACCAATTAACGACCAGTGCAGGAAACTCATAAGGTCTGATTATACCGACTACGAAAAATCTACATCCACGGAACGGTGCAATCGCCAATCCGCCAAGCAGCGCATTTCTTAAACGCGTTCTCCCCATTGTACGCGCTTAGGGAATTAGAGGAGCCCAGACGGGAGCGAGTATTTAGGTTGTCGGCCGTTTTCACCTCGGCATCGAGCGGTTTATTGCTCCCGCGAGTGAATTGATAAGCTGAGTTGATGGGCGGAGTCGTCGTGGCCGGCTATTGGCTCATCATGATGATCCGGGTTAGCACGATCTTCAAGCAACTGACGACAGGGCGAACAGTGGCCATGGTCGCGGCCACGCTCGTTATCGGCTTGATACCGGTGTACGCCATCGTCAGTTTGTTGCTGGCGCAATCCCTAGCACCACTCACCACTGTGTTGCCCCCGTTTGGCTGGGGCATACTCGGGATGCAGATCGTTAGCAACATCATGCAGAGCACGCCAGTTCGCAAATAGCGTTTTTACAGGCGACTAAAAATCCGAGTATTCGTCGAAGGCATCTCGCAGCAAATCGACATCTGCCGATTG
>JBBQRC010000276.1:0-6767 GCA_038215215.1 Pirellulales bacterium | reverse complement strand
TCATTTCACCTTGGAGGACGAAATCGCCCCTGCCGGATTGGAAGTCAAGATCGAGCGCCGCTACTACCACTTGAACCCCGTCGCCAAGGATTTACGGCTACCGGATAAAAACGCGGGCGTGGTCGATACCCAGCGCAGCGGTTTTGAACGGACACTGCTCAAGGATCTTGATGTAGTTCCCAGCGGTGATCTGGTGGAGGTGGAGTTGTTGATTGAAAGTAAAAACGATTACGAGTACCTCGTGATTGAAGACAACAAGGCCGCATGTTTGGAAACGGTCGACACGCAAAGCGGCTATTTTTATTCTGCTGGGCTCGGTATCTATCGGGAGCTGCGCGATCAAAAGGTCGGTTTGTGTATCCGCTGGCTGCCACGTGGCCAGTACTCCATTCGCTACCAGTTGCGTAGCGAAGCACCCGGTCAGTTCACGGCGTTGCCTGCGAAGATCGAAGGAATGTACGCCCCAGAACTCGTGGGGAATTCAGCCGATTTCGACATCAACGTGCGGGACTAAGCCACACAAAAAACTAAATCAGTTCGCGAATCGGTTGGACGTTATCGTCAACGAGGTAATGGGGTCGTCCACTAAAGTCGGTAACCGTCGTGGTGGTCGCATCAATGCCCATGTTGTGATAGAGGGTCGAGAAGACTTCCGCGAAGGTTACCGGTCGCGCTACCGCTTCACCTCCATAACGATCGGTGGCACCAATAATTTGGCCAGTTTTCATACCGCCACCGGCAAGCAAAGCGCAAGAGACGTTGGGCCAATGGTCCCGTCCACCATCTTTGTTTATTTTGGGAGTACGACCAAATTCTCCCCACGCAATAACCGTCGTATTTTCTAACAGTCCGCGTTGGTCCAAATCCTCAATCAGAGCGCTTAACGCTTGGTCAAAGTCTGGGAAATTCTGCTTGGCGATCTTGAAGTTGCTGCCATGCCAATCCCAGAACGAATAGCTGAGCGTGACCACCCGTACCCCGGCTTCAACTAGGCGCCGGGCAAGCAAAAATTGTTCGTTCAATCTCGGCGCCGCGTCCCCCTGTTCTTTGTCAGTCCCTTTGCCGTAACGCTCGCGCACTTTGGGATCTTCGGTAGAGATATCGAGCGCCTTTAAAAGATCGCCGGAGGTTAGGAGGTCAAAGGCACGCTGCTGAAAGGCGTCGACACCATCCATTGTCCCGCTGGTATCGATACTGCGCCGAAAGTGATCGATACTGGTTAATAAGCTCTTGCGATCGGATAGTCGATCGGTGGTGATGCCATTCAGTACCATATCGTCCTTGATCGAGCCCAAGGGCATAAATGGCGAATGCCCCACGCCTAGGAAACTGGAGCGTCCAAAATTGTAAGGGGTATGCCGCATTTTCGGCGACAGGTTGACGTAAGAGGCCAACGTGGGATCGGATGTACCAGAGAGCTTGGAGATCACCGAGCCGAATTCTGGCCAACCACCGGGTGGATTGCGCTCGTTCAACCGTCCCGTCATACATTGGAAAGATTCATGGCGATCCTTGGCACCAACCATCGAGCGAATGATGGCATATTTGTCAGCCAGTTTGGCCAAGTGCGGCAAGTGTTCACAAATCTGCATCCCGGGAACATTGGTTGCGATCGGTTGGAATTCACCGCGGATTTCCGTTGGCGCGTCCATTTTCAGGTCGTACATATCCTGATGGGGCGGTCCGCCAGGCAAGTAAACCATAATGACCGATTTACTCGACAGCCCTTTGCCGCTGGCCGTTTCGGCACGGAGCAATTGTGGCAACGTCAGTCCACCCAAGCCCAATGCACCGATCTTGACAAAACTACGACGTGAAACGCCGTCACAAAACCTGTTCGATGAAGGTCCGCAAATCGTTAACATCGTGGATTTCCAAAACGAGGTCAGAGGTGGGAGGCGACAAGGCGGGGGCGGTCGAGGCGAGGCGGGGCAAAGACTGGACGGGATGATGAGCGCAGTGAATTATAGGCGCAATTCCTGTGCGCAACCATCACGACTGACGCAGATCGACGATATAATCGAGGCAGTCACGCATGAAAAAGGCTGAGTGCTCGATTTCTTCACGTTGTAGGGTCACAAGCGGCAAGTACATCATGCAAGCAGAATTGAAGAAGATGTTGTCCACAAAGCCGTTTATACCGTTCACGGTGATCATGAGTGATGGAACCCATGTTACGGTCAAACATCCGGAGACAGCACTGCTGACGAAGCACTGGCTGTACGTCACGACCGATGGCGGCGAGACCGCCGAACATTTGCACTTGTTGCACGTGACCCGGCTTCAGCGCCAGGAAAAGGCTGCGTAGGATCGCACCGAGACGAAGTGCGATCATACACTTAGCACTTTCGGTTCACAAACCTAGTCATGGCACGCTAGGGGCTATTCATGGCTCCCGCATCCTCGGATGATTGAATGTAAAGCGTAGGTGTTTTTGGCATTGGAGAGAACCAAGGCACGCATACACCGGCAGACTTTAGGCCTCGACCCACCCATGAGTTGCAGGTATTCAACAGATGGTACTGGCCGTTTGCTTCGAAAAATGCGTCATTAATTTGGATATTGCATGAACAGCTTCTCGCAAATACTTGGTACGACAAGTTCCTCATGGACAACTAGCCAGATCAGGGCCGCCAGCGCGGCCAACTACTCCCGCCGTTGGCAGTCAGACTTGTGGCCGTGCCGCCACCGGCCGGGACGCGCAGAATGTCGAACGTCGTCTTGCTCCCGTTGATAACTTGCCGGGTAAACGCCAAATAGGCTCCGTCAGGCGACCAAGTTGGATTGGACTGGGTCGTGCCGTTGTAGCCTTTGCCAGCGATGTACTGGGTGAGCTGCTTGGCGCCGCTGGCGTCGGGATTGATCGTCCAGATATCGGCGTTGTCGTGGTAGCCCACCTGGAGAATCCGGTTGAACGCGATGCGATTGCCGCTTGGAGACCAGTCTGGGTTCTGTCCGTGCGTGAGCTCGAGAGAGGTCATGCCAACGCCGGAATAGGTCGCCACGTCGATCACCCAGCCCTCACCCCAGACCCAGCGTGTGAGGGCCAGCTGGTCGCCAGCCGGCGACCAGTCGTGGCGCGCCAACCCCGCCTCATAGTCGCCTGAGACGCCCCAAAAATCATCCCACTGTGGGCGGCGTTTCTCGTACAGCGCGGTCGGCGGGCCGGCGACCGGGACTTCGTCGGTCCAAGCGATCGGGAAATACGAACAAATGTGAGTCGTCAGATTCGAAACAACGCAATATCAGTCGCCCGATAAGTCAAGAACTTGCAGACGAGCAATAGCGCACAAGGACACTACACGATTCGTTAGCAAGGAGGTCGCAAAACGGCCCAACTGGTCGCTATTGTACCAAAGTGTTGAGCGATCTCACCTTACACGTCAGGCCGCAAAGAACTGTCGCTCAAGGAGTAACCCACGAGCGACGCGAATCCACAGAAAATCGCCAAGCTGACTCAAATACTCTTTACTTGCCAAGTTTCTTGAGCATCTCTTGGCATTCTTTAGCACAGTCTCGGCAAGACTTGGCGCATGCCGACATGTGCTTGTCGTCCGGAAACTTTTCACATGCTGCAGCGCATTCCGTACAGCACTTCGCGCAGCATTCCAGCATCGGCGCCGAAAGCGTGCTTTCCCGAGCGCAAAGCGTCGCGCAGGTCCTGCAGCAGGTAGCGCAGTCGACACAAAGCTGGGCTGTTTTGGCGTGTTCCTTCTGGCCATCGGCGACCAAAGTTAAGCAGTGCTTGAAACACGATTCGCACTGTAGCTCGCAACTATTGCAAGTCGTAGCGCATTTCAGGTAGTGATCCGAGTGTTCATGTTGAACAGTCGGCGCCAAGAGTGTGAGTGCGGCAATTGAGATCGCATGGCTCAGAAACATAGTCAATTCTCCGATAGAAGCACGATTTTGCGTTCATAAACGTTACGAACACAGCACGGACTTAGTTACCGAAGCAATTGCTGTACCAAGTGTCACGACGTCCAGCCCGCGGCAGTAGCGCGACGGTGGTGTTCGAACCGCTGGAATGTTCTCACCGTCGGCATCAATAAGGCTCAGCGCGCCTGTGACAGAAATAGCAAGCTGAAACGATAGATACACCTCAGCGTTATCTGGGCCGCGTACATGCCAAAGCAATTTGCCCGAAGTGTCTGAAGTGATTGTCTCTGCCGAGTGATAGGTGCAAATTTGAACATTCGGATTGACGCATCGGAGTGTAGGCCTCAGATTCCGTCATAGAAAAATGCTGCGTTGGCGGATACCGTTGGAAGGAGCCGAATCAGTCGCATCAGTTCCTGGCGTTCGATTGCTCCGACAATTGTGATGCGGTCGGACGCCATCCGCTGGGCAATGGCTAGGCAATGCTTCATGACCTCTTGAGTGCCAGGATGGGTCACGTTGACCACACGGCCGGTCAGGCGATGATGGAAAATCGCTTGGGCCAAATGTGCGACCGCTTCGGACTCTTCGACCATCATCGTCCGCCCCCAGGAATCGCAGACTGCATGAGTCGCTTCATGAACCACCGTCGACAACTGCAGGGCTGATGTCGCAAAGAGAAATCCAATGCTGAGTTCGCCAAAAATAGTGTCATCATTTTTGTGGCGGTATACAGCGTTATCCATAAGCTCGGGGACGCGGTAGGCTCGCAAACGCCGCGCTGCGAATTGATTCGCGACGTTACGATAATCAGTTGCTCGTATTTGGTAAACGCCCAGAGAAAACGAGATCGCATTTATACTCACACTTCGCAGAACCTCAACCACACCTTGAAGTGTCAAATCATTAGGATCGCCCTTCTGCAACTGCGTCGGTGGCCCATTAAGGGCTTCAAGCGTCTGGCCATTGGGGTCCACCCGATGATCCGGCTTTTTATGTCCTAAATAGATTGATTGGAATAGCCCGATTGCGTTTCGCGTCAGCGGCCCGCAGTCATTGTCGGTCACTAACCGCTCCACCTGAAGTTGCTTGGCGTCAATGAATTTGTTTAGAAGTTGTTGAATGACGCCGACATCAGCACTGCTATTGACTCCTGTTTTGCCGACACTTTTGGAAATTGTGAGCCCCATAAGATTCGCCAATTTGAGAGATATCGAAGATTGTTAATGAGTGAAAACTTGAACAGGCGATCACTCAGTTGCATAGTCACTATTATCGCAAGCCTCGTAAATTTGTTGCTAACGAAAAACTCAAAATGAAAATTAAGTGGAGAAGGCAACGGTTCCAGCAAAAGTCAAGCTGACAAATGCAGGTGCAGCTTAGGGTAAACCCACTGGCTGTGAGGGAAGGGCACCGGAGTTTGCGGTTGCGCATACTGGGGACCAGTCGATCGTTTGCCTTCTAGAATGAGATAGAGGCCGTTGGAGCCGGTGAACATCAACGCCGCCCCACGCCAGGAAACGGCAAACGGCGTTCAGCCGCGCATAATGTTGACTTCACAATGCGGTAGCAGCGCCTTGAGTGCCTTGATGGTTTCGTCGTTACCCTTGAATTGATTGCCCATCAAAAGGACTTCCTTCAAGTTTGGAAGATTTGCGAGCGGACTCAGATCAACGCCAGACACAGATGTTCCACCCAACATCAAAGTCTCGAGGTTTGGCATTCCTTGAAAGTTACCCAAGGCACCGTCGGTAACTTTTTTACTGCCGTCAAGCGAAAACTTTTTCAGCTTCGGTAATTGCAGCGCTCCGATACCTGCAGCGGTGATCGTCGAATTGGAAAACTCGATCTCCTCAAGCGCCCTAAGCGTGTTCAAAGCCGCCACCGAATCGTCGGTGATATCGGGCGAATTCAAGATTAAGACCTTAAGCCGATCGAGCCCTTGCAAAACGTTCAAACCATCTTGACCGAGCGGAGTACGAAACGCGACCAGCCTTTCTAGTTGTTTTATCTGGCCTAGAGCCGGAAGATCCTTGATCGCGATATCCTGGCACTGCAACTCCAAATCCTTGAGTTTGCTCAAGTCCGCTAGCGATGCGAGAGCTTCCGGCGTAACGACGCGACTATGGATTGTCAGCTTGGTCAACGGCGTTTTGGCCAAGTACCGCAAACCCTTTCCGGTGACTTTCGTGTGTGCCAGATTAAGTTCTTCTAGCGAATCGAGCGATTCGAGACTTGCCAAACCGTCATCCGAGATCGGCACTCGAAGCAGTTCAAGTTTCTTGAGGCTCTTGGAGCAACTCTTGATTGCCTCGAGACCCTTATCAGAAACTTTGTTACACTCCTGCAGGCGGAGTTCTTGTAAGTCCGTGTTCTTTGAAAGCTGCCCTAAGTCGTCATCCGTCACATTTGAGCCGATGAATGACATCGACGTTACTCGCCCGTTTGCGTCGTACTCAGTTTGGATGTTTGGCTGTGGTCGTCCTGAACAGCCAACCCAACACACTGTTGCCAAAGCGACAGTTAACAGTTTCTTGTTTTGCATTCTGAAGAGCCTTTTGAATCGCGTGACGGAAAGAACGCAAAAAAACGACCACGTGAACTCATTTTTTTCCTTTCGGGCTCACCAAATCGAAATCCGCCTGATTGTTGCCCGGTTTGACTTCGAAGGTGAAGTCGTGAGGTGGCAGATAGCTCTGCTTTAGTTCTTCAGCGGACATGACGTCGCTCTTACTCTCGATATTACGCGAAACGCGTACCATGTGGCGCCCTAGGATTGCACCGCGCGTATTCTCGATGACCATCGTGAGACTGTAGTTGCCAGCGGTGTTGGTTCGTCCGGTCGATATCGGTGCGGTCCCGTCAACCGCTCCGGGAACAAAGGAAAC
>JBBQRC010000275.1:0-6785 GCA_038215215.1 Pirellulales bacterium | reverse complement strand
CGTGAATGACCAACTCCGTGGCGGCAAATAACGAATCACCAATGTCTGCGATCACGATCGTGTCGTCATCGAGCAGGTCGTTGATCACCTGCATCATGCGACTGACCTGCAGCGGTTCCTCAGCCCTCAAGTGGAATTGTTTTTCAGTTTTCGCCCGCAGATTCTCTGGAATCTGACGAACGGCCGGTGTCGGCTGACTTTTGATCAAGCCATCCAGGAAATCGTTCAACGGCAAACCGTGATAAAAGTGGTGCGATATCTGCAATTGCTCGCTGGTCACATAAATGCACTTGGGCAAATCCAGCTTCGCGGTATAGATGCCCAAGTTAATGTCTGTCATGAAGGTGCCTAACAACAAGACACAATCGCTGTCTTCGACGAACTCGGTGACTTCCGCTTGTCCCATGGCTCCTTCATAGGTACCAATATAAAGCGGGTGTTTTTCGCAGACCACACTCTTACCCAGCAGCGTAGCAGCCATTGGAATCTGTGACTGCTCAGCCAATTTGACAACCTGATCCTGCAACCCGAAGCGATGAATTTCTACGCCGGCGATGATAATCGGTTTCTGGGCCCGTGAAAGCTTTTGGTGCGCTTCGTTGATGGCCTCGGTTAGGGCATGGCGATCCACCGTAACTTCAGGACCGTGATAACTGTGCGCAATGGGGGGCACGACATGCACCATGTCGCGCGGAATTTCGATATACACCGGCCGCTTGAAACGGTCCGCGGCATCCAACACACGCTCGATTTCAGCAAATGCAGTCAGTGGATCAATCAACTCCGTAGCGGCAATACACAGCTTTTCGAAGACCTCCAACTGAGTCCGAAACTCGCGGACTTTATGATGCAACAGCGGATTGTTGGTGCGTTCGTTTAATCCCGGAGCGCCACTGATGACCACCACGGGGGACTTTTCTGCAAACGCTCCCGCAATGCTGTTGCAAACGCTCAAGCCTCCCACACAGTAGGTCACGCAGACGGCCCCCAGTCCGTGGATGCGGGCGTAGGCGTCGGCGGCGAAGCCTGCACAATCTTCACGCGTGCAGCCCACCACGTTGATGGGACTTTTTTCTAACATGCTGTAAAACGAGAGCACGTAGTCGCCTGGGATACCGAAGAGATCTTTGAGCCCATAATCCTGTAGGCGATTGATCAAATACTGACCGATGGAAACTTCGCTTGACTTTCTTCCTTTGGCTACCGTCATGACCATCTCCCAGCGATTGCCCGTGCAAACGCGTTTGTAAAGCTATGTGGATCGTTCGATCATTAAGTTTCCACTGTCTATTAGCCGCACGGCGTTAGCCGCGGTTTCTAGCATTTTCAATATATCGCAGTGATTATTGCTGGGGTTATCGCAGCGGCAGCATCCATGCGCCCAAGAGAGTCACTCCAAAACCGGTGACTCCCATTAACGTTAGCGCCACAGTAAAGGTTTTCAATGTTTGACTGGTGTTCATGCCGGTCATGGTGGCTACCTGCCAAAAACCGCTATCGTTCATCCACGGGAGCGGTTTTGAACCGCACCCCACGGCCAGGGCCACGTAGAGCGGATGGAACGGGAGTTCGATATTCGCAATCGCAGGGGCCACAATGGCCGAAGATGTCAACATGGCCACCGTCGCCGAGCCTTGCGCGGCTCGAATCACAGCGGTCAGTAAAAATGCCGTCACCAGAATTCCCCACGGCGACGCGACCGAGTTGAATTGTTGGCTGAGCGCTTCGGCGATGTGCAATTCCTTGAGGGACGCACCAAAGGCTCCGCCAGCACACGTGAGCAACACACTCACCCCCGCGTCCGCCAAGCCCTTAGAAATCGATTGGGTGACGCGTTGCGTCGAACTACCCAACCGCAAGATGGCAATCGAGATGATCGCCGCGATGATGAACACGATGGCCGGGTCACCCAAGACCGCCAAGAACTGAAAGTGGGGCAAGACTGACGCGAAACGCTCGTCGGCAGCCGCATAGTACTTGATAATCTCGCTCCCACCCAGGCAACCGATAGGCAAGGCAATCGGCAAGGCCGCCAACCATAACGGCAGCTCACGCGCAGACTGATTGTCTGTCTTGGGCAAGGATTCGGACTCAGTCGCCTGCGGAACGGTCAAATGAATCCAACGTTTGCACAACATCCCGTAGCCAAAGCCTACACTGGCCGCGATGGCTCCCACAATGCTGCCCCCCAGCATCATGGTCCCGACGCTGACATTGAGTTCATTGGCCACAAACAATGGCCCAGGAGTTGGTGGCACCAGCGAATGCGCCATCGTGGCCCCCACAATAATGGCCATCACGGCGGAGAGGTACATTTCGGGGCGTTGACGTCCAACCGCCTTGGCCAGCGGTAGCAACAGATAAAAGACGTTATCAAAATAAACTGGCACTCCCAGAAAAAAGCCGCTGACCGTCAGCGCAGGCGCGGTGCGATTGACTCCGACAGCCCCGATTATCGCCGTTACAATCCGCGCCGCGGCGCCGCTTTCCAACAGGCAGGCACCCACGATGGCTGCCATGGTTACCGGCACACCCAGTTTTTTAAAAGTACTAGCGAGTCCCTCTGACAGACGATTGCCTAAACTCGACCAACGCGATTGCAGCGACTCTGCGGCCAACTTGTCAGATAGCAGTCGATCGCCAAGTTGCAGTTCACGAGCCACATCGCCGGTTAGATATACTTGGTACCTATACAAACTCTCCAAACTTGGATCGTCTGTAGCGTCAGCGGGAGTTTCTATCCGCGTCAACTCAACGGCACCGGTGGCACGTGGCAATTCACTCTGCGGCCAGATTCTCAGCGTCCCCGACGCAGGCGAGCGCTTCAGTCCCACAAATTCACCTCCTTGCAGAAACGCTTCGATGTCCACGGCCGATTTCGCCAGTTCGTTTTCGACCCGCAACTGCTCTGGAGTGAGTACCAGCAAGAGCAGGCTGCCAACCAACAGCGCCAACAATGGATGCATGCGCAGCAGGAGGATACAAACTAGCACCGCCATCATGCCGATGGCTGCAATCAACAAGACACTCATGGAATTCGCCCGCCTGTTTTCAAATGCATCGCCATCGGCCACAATTACCCAGACCCGCTTTTGGGTAACCCACGGCGGTCGCATTCTAACACACTCAGCTTTCGGCATCGCCCACCGCCACACCGACTCGAACCACCTGTAAGACAATCCATCACTCAATCCCGCCGCTTGATGCCGCACCTTCAAGCACGGGACAGCCTCGAACCACCTGTAAGACAATCCATGACTCAATCTCCTTCGCCCGGCCCCCGCGATCCTAAACTACTGCGTAGCTACCGCTGGTTCGGGCCCGATGATCTCCGCAGCTTTGGACATCGCTCGCGGATGAAACAAATGGGCTTGGACGATGCCGATTTTCGTGACAAGCCGATCGTCGCGATCCTCAACACGTGGAGCGACATGAACACCTGTCACTCGCACTTCCGCAATCGGGCCGAAGAAGTGAAACGTGGCATTCTCCAGGCAGGCGGTTTTCCGGTGGAGATTCCGGTAATGAGCTTGGGGGAGATGCTGATGAAGCCAACCACCATGCTCTACCGCAATCTGTTGGCCATGGAAGCGGAAGAGGCCCTCCGCTGTCATCCGATCGATGCCGCCGTGTTAATGGGTGGTTGCGACAAAACCGTGCCAGCCTTAATCATGGGGGCGATCTCTGCCGACATCCCCACAATTTTTTTCCCCGCTGGACCTATGCTCAAAGCCCGCTGGAAAAATGAAACTCTTGGAAGCGGTTCGGACGTGTGGAAATATTGGGCAGAACGCAGTGTTGGTAACTTGTGCGACCGCGACTGGAATGACATTGAGAACTGCATCGGTCGCTCAGCGGGGACCTGCATGACGATGGGCACGGCCTCCACCATGGCCTGCATCGCCGAAGCCTTAGGGATGACGCTCCCCGGCGCCGCCACCATCCCCGCCGTGGTCGCAGAACATTCGCGTTTGGCCACCCATACCGGTCGCCGGGCTGTCGAACTTGCCTGGGAGCAATTGAAGCCCAGTCACATCATCAACGCCGACAGTTTGACGAACGCCATCTTAACATCTCTTTGCATCGGAGGATCCACCAACGCCATCGTGCACCTCATTGCCCTGGCGGGACGTGCGGGTGTGCCACTAACGCTTGACCGATTCGACGAGCTATCGCAACTCGTGCCCGTGCTAGGCGACATTCGCCCCAGTGGCCGCTTTTTGATGGAAGATTTTCATCACGCCGGTGGCTTGCGAGCGCTACTGGAGCGCATCCGCGATCTGCTGAAGCTCGATTGCCTGACCGTCTCGGGGCAGACTCTGGGGCAACATATTGCTGGCGCAGAGTCGCTAGATGATGAGATCATTCGTACCCGAGAGAATCCGCTTTGGCCAACCGGCGGAACGTGTGTCCTGCGCGGCAATTTGGCTCCCGATGGCTGTGTCCTAAAAACGGTCGCCGCGGAAAAACGGCTCCTGAAACACCGTGGACGCGCGTTAGTGTTCGACAATTACCCACAGCTCAAAGCCCAAATCGACGATCCGGACTTGGACGTCACCGCCGATACGGTCATCGTGCTCCGCAGCGCCGGGCCGCTCGGCGCTCCGGGATTTCCCGAGTGGGGCATGTTGCCAATCCCCAAAAAACTATTGGTGCAAGGAGTCCGCGATATGGTGCGAATTTCCGACGCGCGGTTGAGCGGTACGAGCTACGGGACGTGTATCCTGCATGTCTCGCCGGAATCGCATCTCGGCGGTCCGCTAGCGCTAGTACAGACGGGCGACGAGATCGAATTGGATGTCGCCGCGCGCTCGCTTCACTGGCATGTCTCCGACGCGGAACAGGCTCGCCGCCGCACCGCTTGGAAAGCGCCGGAAGAGAAATGGACGCGGGGCTACCATGCCATGTTCGCGCGCCACGTGACGCAGGCCCATCAGGGCTGCGACTTTGATTTCCTCGCCGGGCGAAGCCCCAATCAGGAACCCGATATCTTTTAAACGGATCTCATTGCGGTTGCGGTCGGCTCCATTTGACTTGGACAGTATTGCTTTGCGGCTCGCCCAGTGTGCTACGGCCACGTTCGATGAGCTGCAGCATTTCGTCGGTCATGGCCGAAACCAACTGCGGATGATCGTCCGCCACGTTCTGACGTTCGCCTGGATCGGATTCCAAATCATACAACTGCAGAACTGGCAATTGCGCCGAAGTTTTTGGGTTGGGTCGCGGTGCACTCCAACCTCCTGAGTCCGGGCAAAAGCAGAGCTTCCAAGCCCCGCGCCGCAAAGCAAAAGAACCATTGATCGAATGATGCACCAGCGATTGGCGAATCACCGCTTCGTCTTGCACCGCTCCCCCGCCCTGCCCTGCCAGCGGCAACCAAGAAAAACTATCCACGCCAGTTGTCGCAGGCAAAGTGATCTTCAGCGCGTCCGCGCAAGTTGCCAGCGTATCTTGTAGCCCTACCAGTGCCGCACAGGCCACGCCACTTGGCAAAACGCCGGGCCAACGAGCGATATAGGGTACGCGATGGCCACCTTCAAAGATGTCCGCTTTGTGACCACGAAAGATATAACTCGGGTGGTGATCGTATTTGGCGAGCTCTTCAAAATCGGCTTGCGGAGAACAACCATTGTCGCTGGTAAAGATCACTAGCGTATCTTCGGCGAGACCATTGCGCGCGAGAGCCTCCAGTACTTGACCGATAGCGTGGTCGGTTTGCATCACGAAGTCTGCATAGGGATTGAGACCACTTTTATTCTGCCATTCTGCCGTCGGCACGATGGGCGTGTGCGGCGAAGCCAGTGGCAAATATAGAAAAAATGGCTTGCCCGATTTGGCATTTGCAGCCCAACCATCAATCAGCTCCACCGATTTACTCGCTAGGCGCGGAAGGACTTGATTGGCGTCGAAGTCCTTGGCGGCTGGACCTTTACGAGTCGTCTGTTTGGGATTGCGTCCCAGCATCATCGGGAACGCATTATCGATAGTCGGCAGGATCTCGACGCGATCATTTTCCAGGAATGTATAAGGCACCATGTCCAGCGACGCGCTAATGCCAAAGTAGTAGTCGAAGCCCACTGACAAAGGTCCATTCGTAAAGGGCTTGGCAAAATCAACTTGCCAGCCCTCAGCTCCTTGCTCGATGCTGTCTGCAAAGCCCGCTTGTTTATCTCGCTTGGCCCAATCCAGACCCAAATGCCATTTACCCACACAGGCGGTGGCATAGCCCTGTTCGCGTAACAGTTCGGCCAGCGTCACCATCCCCGGCTCGATCAATCGCGGGCTCAAACCACCTAACACTCCATTTTGCAGTCGCGAGCGCCAGTTATAGCGTCCGGTCAGTAACGCGTAACGGGTTGGAGTGCAAACTGCGGAACTGGAGTGCGCATCGGTAAACTTAACCCCTTCTGCGGCCAGTCGATCCATGTTGGGAGTCGCAATTTTGCACTGCGGATTGTAAGCACCGACGTCGCCGTAGCCCAAATCATCACACAGGATCAATACGACATTGGGTTTTGCCGCCAGCGCTAACTGCCCCATAGCGAGCGCAAACATCGGTAAGAACACCACGAAACAACTGAGTAAAATTCGCATTTTGGAACCTGCCTGGATTTTGAACGCCGATAGAGCTACCCCGCGTCCAAGTATAGCCCACACGTCCCGCGGGTGGTAACCAGCGTTAGGATCGGCACAGTCGTTCGCAGCCGCGACGAAATCGCTTTTGCGAGCTATCATTTCGTGGAGCCAGTGACCGAAGGTGTCGATAAGGGGTGTCATCATGGAAA
>JBBQRC010000274.1:0-6790 GCA_038215215.1 Pirellulales bacterium | reverse complement strand
TTTCTTTGCCGCAGCGGCCTGCTTGGCTGCTTGCTGTTCAATTGCAGTGTCGACTACGCGGGGTGCTGAAATCGCTGGTAATGCATTTGACCGCGTTTGCGATGTGGTCTCCTGCACTAGCAGCTTCTGTGCAGGAACTGTTTGCGTGGGGGATTTGAGAAGTGACTCCTTTTGCCCTGCTGGATTTGTTTTCACAGCTTGCGAGTCAACGAAGTCGAGTGGAAAATCCAGCGCAGGTGTAACAGAGGCTTCGTCGGCAGATACGTTGCGGTTAGAAGGACTGGGGGATTCCTGCGATCGTGCCGGACCACCAAGAGCAATAATCAGACAAGCAATCAAACAATTGCGTCGCATCAAAGCACCCCTTCAAGGCAAAAAAGTATCTCCCAAAGTTCAGAGACTTGGGTTCGTGAGTTTGGTCGACGTCCGTTGTCAAAACTCGCGTAGCATGCAGGGTCACCAATTTGCATAAAGCGGCTTATTCGGTCGGCGGTCGTAGAATCAACAACTTTTTCAACGAGCTCGTTAGGACATACAGAATCGAAACGCCAACCCACGGAAAACTTCAGAAATCGCAGGGCTATAACGTCAGTTTGTAAAGATATTCAAAACCCATTCGCGCAATTATTTATGTCGCGCAATGCATGCATTTGGAAAGTCGCTCCGCGAATATTACTCCGAGCTTTCGTCGAGCTGAGGGCAACACCGCACAGCGTTTACAAACGCTGCTGCCAGAGCTCTTGCAATCTGGGGGGCAATTGCAAAATGAATTGATCGATCAGCTCTTGATCGGTTTTAGAAGGTGTTTCCTCAAGAGTCATGGTTTGGGCCAGTTGAAGTGCACTGTCAGCCGAGCCTAAACGAGCCTTTTCGTCCGATTCTTCCACTTCAGCGCGGCGTAACATGGCCAGGACACGGATCAGATGCGGCATAAGATTGTCTTTGTTGATCAAATCCAGCGTCTCCCGCGCACGTTGATAATCTCCCATCTTCAAGTGCACTCCGGCAAGTTGTAGCCAAGCTTTGCCGACGTACAGGCGATTGAGTTCGGAGCTTTGCGGAGGGAAAAACTCCTTGACCGCTTGCCAACGACTGCGACTATTATCGGAATTGAGCAGCGCGTCAGCGTACTGTTCTTGCACTTTTGCACGCCGCGGTACGCTGCCAAAAGCGGGCTCTTGACTAGTTAGTAGATCAACGCGCCCGATGCCAGCAACAAACCAACCAAGCAACATGAAGATCAGTGCCACAACCGGTGAGGCCGCCAAATACATCATGCGTCTGCGGGCGTCGCGCCGCTGCTGGCTCAACCTGGATCGCAATAGCAATGTGGCCGCGGAGGGGCCGAAATTCCGCGCGTTCACAGCACCGGGTAGTGGAATGGTTTGATCAGGCCAGAACTCGGCTAAATCGTCCGACCGCGCCGCGCGCAACGCTTCCAAGACCTCGGTGGGATTGGCAAAACGATCTTCCGGATTTTTGGCGAGCAGCCGATGGACGATCGTGACCAATGACTGGGGGAGCCCCGCCCGCAATTCGTCGATCTTGGGCGGCTCAGCTTGGACATGCTGCATGGCCAACGCCAAGGGGGTTTCACCCGTGAACGGCGGGCGTCCGGCCAGCATGTGATAGAGCGTCACGCCTAATGAATACAGGTCACTGCGAATGTCGACGTTGCCCTCTTGAATCTGTTCGGGGCTCATGTACATCGGTGTGCCGAGGGTTGTCCCAGCACGGGTCAGTTGCGGGTCATCGCTGAGCAGGACGCGGGCCAAACCGTAATCTGCGACTTTCACATCACCATCTTGGGTGAGCATAATATTCTCGGGCTTGATGTCGCGATGCACGATGCCTGCTGCCGCAGACTTGCTGAGCGCGGCCAAGATCTGCATCAACACGCTCAGCATTTCTCGAAGCGGCATCTGTCCGTGATCGGTCAAGTACTGTCGCAGATTGCTGCCCGGAATGAATTCCTGTGCAATGTAGCGATGCTCGCCATCCTGCCCGATTTCGTAGACCTGGACGATGTTGGGATGGATCAGCGAAGCGGCCGCCCGCGCCTCTTGCATGAAGCGTTGCAAATGGACCTCGTCGCTAGCCAGCGACGGTCTCAGGACCTTAATCGCCGCAGGTCGACGTAACGTTTCGTGCTTGGCGTAATAAACGTCGGCCATCCCCCCGCTACCGATCTCGCGTTCGATACGATACGGTCCCAGTTTATCGCCCTCTTTCAAAGGGATTGTTGGCGACGAATTGTGCGGGTGGGTGCTCATAGGGTGTTTGGTAATTCAACAATTCTCTTTTGCACGCAGTCGAACAGCTCGATCATCTGTTCCACCGACAACTGTTCGGCTCGGGCGTCTGGGCCCAACTCCAACTCTGCCAGCACCTGATCAACGTCGCTCTTGCTCAGTTGCTCTTTGACGGCACTCACCAATGCGGAACGCAGGAACTTCCGGCGATGAATGAAGATGCCGCGAATCAATTCATGAAATTTGCCTCGATCCTTCAAGCGATCACGCAGCACCGTTTGAGGCCGAATATCCAGTATGGCGGATTCTACTTTGGGCTTGGGCCAAAAAACGCTAGCCGGCATGGTTCGCACGATTTCGACTCGCGCCTGCGATTGAATCCAAATCGACAGTGCACTGTAATCTCGGCTGCGTGGCTCGGCGGCGATCCGCTGCGCTAATTCAAGCTGGATCGTGCCGATCATGCGGACCGGCCAGGGTTCGATGTCCAGCATATTGGAGAGGATGGGCGTGGCAATATTATACGGGAGATTCGCCACCAATTTGATACGCCCACCCTTGATTTTACTGACTTGCTCACGCAGGGTCTCAACCACTAGCGGATGCATCACATTTTTGCTCTGCAGCGCATCCTGTTGCAACAAAGTTACATTTCCAAGCGGCTCAAATTCCTGCTTGGCGATGGGAGCCAAGTAGCGATCGATTTCGATCGTGACCACGTGTCCCGCCTGGGCGGCCAACAAGTGGGTCAGCGAACCCATGCCCGTACCTACTTCGAGCACCACGTCGCGGGGCCCAAGCTCCGCCGTACGGGCGATGAGCTCCACCAAGTTGAGATCGATGAGAAAGTTCTGACCGAAACGAGCCTGAGGTCTTATCCCTGCCTCTCTCAGTCGCTGTTGGAGATAGGTGACCGTTTGCCGTTCGCTCATGACTGTGGTGCTTTGGAATTCGGATTTCGAGGTTGGCTAAACAGGGCGAAAAGTGCCACCGGAGCCGAAGCTGAGACTGCAATTTTAGTTGACGTCGGCAGTCCGTAGCACGGGTTCCAATTGCCGTTGCACGTATTTGGCGAGCAAATCGGTCTCTAAGTTGACCGAATCCCCGACTTGCAGGCGGCCCAGCGTGGTGTGCGCTAACGTATGAGGAATCAACGCCACCGAAAATACTTGGTTGCTGACGTCGACCAACGTCAAACTCACACCATCGACCGTGATCGAACCCTTCGAAGCCATCTGCCTCAACAACTGGCTGGGAGCGGAAAAGACCATGTTTGACCACTGGGCGTCATCGCTGCGGGAATGCAGCGCCCCGAGCCCGTCGACGTGCCCGGTGACCAAGTGCCCGCCCAGTCGGTCGCCCAACCGCAACGACCGTTCGCAGTTGACCCCATCCCCCGTTTTCAGCCTCCCCAAACTGGTCCGCGACAGCGTTTCTCGACCTGCTTGAAAGCTCAATTTCCTCAGAGATTTCTCGACGACAGTCAAACAACAGCCCTGAATGGCAATGCTATCGCCCAATTCAACGTCGGTAAATCCGGAGGGACAGACCAAGTTTAATCGCACTCCCCCTGGCTCTTCTACCAAGGATTCGATAATGGCAACGGCTTCTACAAGTCCTGAAAACATGCAATTCCCGAGTATTTCGTGGCTGGCTTTTCCGCGTTCGTGACTGAAAACGCCTTTATCCTAACCGACAACAACCAAGTCGGCACGCGGAGAGCCGGCTCGATCCCGCGCATTTCAATACTGAGGCTTCGGGTTACAGATTGGTTCCTCGCTGGCGCGTCGGGTTACCGTTAGGGGCGGCGGGCGAGGATGGACCCGGCGTGCTGTGGGCGGTAGGGGATCTGGTGTTTTTGCCTATTTTGGGCACAATATCCCCACACTACTACCGTACAAACCAAAACCATACCAACCTGATCTGTCTTAAGAATCTAGAGGAAGCACGAAGCATGAGCATTATCCAATCCATTCACGGACGCCAAATCCTGGATAGCCGTGGGAACCCAACTGTTGAAGTAGAAGTGGAACTGATGGACGGTGCCATGGGACGAGCCGCGGTTCCTAGTGGAGCCAGCACGGGTGCTCACGAAGCTTGGGAACTCCGCGACGGCGACAAAGCAGTCTATCTCGGCAAAGGGGTCTCCAAGGCAATCGAAAACATCAATGGCGAAATTGGCGACGCGCTCATTGGTCTAGACGCCGTGCAACAGCGCGAAATCGACTCCGTGATGCGTGAATTAGACGGGACCCCAAACAAGAAACGTCTCGGAGCAAATGCAATTCTAGGGGTCTCATTGGCGGTCGCCAAAGCGGCTGCCAACTGCGTCCAGTTGCCACTCTACCGCTACTTGGGTGGCACATCGGCGCACATCCTCCCGGCTCCAATGATGAATATTGTCAACGGCGGCCAGCACGCAGACAACTCAGTCGATGTTCAGGAATTCATGGTCATGCCACTTGGCTTTGACACGTTCAGCGACGGACTCCGAGCTGGCGTAGAAATTTTCCACCACCTCAAGAAAGTGCTCAGTAGCCGCAAGCTGAACACGGCCGTGGGTGACGAAGGTGGCTTTGCTCCCGACCTAGGCAGCAACCAAGAGGCACTCGATCTGATCATGGAGGCGATCGGACAAGCTGGTTACAAGGCCGGCGAGCAGATCTTCATTGCACTCGACGTGGCTGCGACCGAATTCTACGACGAAAAGACCAAGACCTACACGATCGACGGCAAAAAGTTGTCAGGTCCCGAGATGGTTGCTTTTCTCTCAGCCTGGGTCGACAAATATCCCATCTGTTCGATCGAAGACGGTTGCTCGGAAGACGATTGGGAAAGCTGGAAACTGCTGACCGAAAAAGTGGGCTCCAAAGTGCAATTGGTCGGCGATGACCTGTTTGTCACTAACGTGGAACGCTTGCAGCGTGGCATTGACGAAGGGATTGCCAACAGCATTTTGATCAAAGTCAACCAGATCGGTACGCTGACCGAGACGATCGACGCGATTCAACTGGCCGCCCGCAATGGCTACACCTCGATTTCCAGTCACCGCAGTGGTGAAACCGAGGACTCATTTATTGCTGATTTGGCAGTTGGGCTGTCCACCGGGCAAATCAAGACGGGTTCGGCAAGCCGCAGCGATCGCATGGCCAAGTACAATCAATTGCTGCGTATCGAGGAAGAGCTGGGCAGCACGGCCGTCTACGGTGGCAAGCTGTTCCGTCGCCGCAGCTAAGACGCGGTCGCGACACTTGAATCCCCGTTCAACTCAATCCAAAATGCTGTCTAGTGGATTATTCTGCGACAGCATTTTTTGTATTCATTAACCGCGGCGAACTAGTCATGTCCCACCTTCACGCATGCCCCCGTTCTAGCCAACTGGTTAACCTACTCGTGGTGCCCTTAGCGGTGTTCGCTTCCGCTGCGCATGCCCAGGACTCTACTCCTGCCGCAGCGCCCGTTAACGCAACCGCAACCGCGGGAGCGAGCAGTTTGACGGGGTCTCTGAAGATCGTCAAATTGCTGTGGAAATCCAGTCCGGCCGCAGCGGCAAGAACCTTGTCGAAGTCTTTGAGCGTGGCACTTGAACGCGATCAACTCGCGTCGCTCCCAGAGGCGCTCGCACCGATGCAAGCGATGTTTGTGCAGGTAGTTGAACCGAGTGACCCGCGGTATGCAGTCAGCTTGGCAGCCTTGGCTCTCAGCGATCCGAACGCCACTCGGTTGCAAGCTGCTCTCCGAAACGCCTTGGAGGGACAGGAGCCGGGTGACGCGGAGTTGTTGGTGAATGTCTGGTTTAAGGTCGCCCCGGATGACGCTTTCGACCATTTCACAACCAGTTTTACGGCGTTACCCAAGGGGGTTGTGCTGCCGATCCTGATGCAGCGCGCCTTGGCGACTGATCGCAATCGCGCTGCCGGAATAATCCTTGAGGGCTGGGATAAGTGGCCGCGCGAATTGCAAGTTGCTGCGATTGAACCAATGACGGCTCAAGCCAGCACCATGCTGCGGGTTGTCAAAGCGATTGAAGCCAAGCGGGTTCCCAAGGATCTCGTCAACATGAATCAGTTACGCAAGTGGCAAAACTCTGGCGACATCGAGCTGGTTTCCGCGATCGAAAATGTCTGGGGGCGGGTGCGAGAAAGCGATGACGCAGAACGGCAGAAATTGGTGCAGCAAAAATTGCAATTGCTCCGCCAAGGTGATTCGCGCGGCAGTCTGTCCCGCGGGCAACTAGTTTTTACGCGTGTGTGTTCGCAGTGCCATCAACTGCACGGTCAAGGCTACGAAGTGGGGCCCGCGATCACTAACAATGGTCGCGGCAACCTCGAACAACTGGTCTCCAACGTATTCGATCCCAGTCTTGTCATCGGTGCCGCATTCCAAGCCAAGACCGTGCTGACGGCGGATGGCGAAGTCATCTCAGGCTTGGTCGTGGCCGACGACGAACGCTTCCTAAAGTTGAAGGTTCAAGGTGGTAAGATCCTCGAATTCAACAAGGCGGAAGACATTGAGCAAGTCAGGGCCAGCAACAAGAG
>JBBQRC010000273.1:0-6808 GCA_038215215.1 Pirellulales bacterium | reverse complement strand
CGGCCTGTGTGGCAACCATTGGCGTGGGATAAATCACCGCTTGGCTTGCTCCTCGGCCGCGCTGGCGCGGAGGTAAAGAGGCTGCAGCGAAAGGGCGTCGACTGTGCTCCCGGCCTGAAATTGTTGCCATCCGAGCCAGGCAACCTCGGCGGCAGTGGGATTCCAAATGGCCTTGGATACAACCTGAAAACCTGCCGATTCGAGTTCCCTTGGTGCCATCAGACTCAGCCCCGGGCCACATATCACCAGCGATTTCTGAGGGAAAGTTGGTGTCACGGAAATTATCTGGGCACCCAGAGCTTGCAGCGGCGAGGCCTGCCAGGCGACGGTATCAAGTACCTGAGACGGGGCCAAGATGGACATTTCCGGTGTAAATTGAATCGCCGCCGAAAAGACTTGCTTGCGATACGCGTTGATTATCGGGACAAAAACCGTCTGGGCGGGCGGACTGGTGAAGTGGCGTACCGCGCGCAGTGCGACCGCCTGTAGCGTGTCGACGGCCACGATTGGAATGTGCCAGGCCAAAGCCAGCATTTTGGCGGTGGCTAGGCCCACGCGCAAGCCGGTAAAGGAGCCTGGACCAGTTGTGATGGAAATGAATGCAGGCAGTGCGGATGGCCTGACCAATTTTTGGATTTCAAGCGCCAAAGTCTGAACACTACCTAACGCTGGAGCAAGGTCCGCGTAGCCCAGTTGCTTGCCCTCGGCGTAGAGGGCGACACTTCCGGCGGTTCCGGAGCATTCGATGGCCAGTTGAGTCATGAATTGGCTACAATTCTGTTTCGAGCGAATTTTTCTGCGCGAAAACGACGACATTGGCGCTTAAGGCATCGTCCTAAAATAAGTTACCGTTTTGATTTCCCCTCACTCTGCCCTCTCCCCCGCTATTCCTGCTGCGCAGGGCGGTGGCGAGAGAACAAGTGCGAGGGCTTGTTTTGAGACAATGCCTAAGCAAGTGAATTACTTAAAGGGTTCGCGCACCCTATAAGCAGTGCAAGATACATCCTACAATAGCCGCTCCAATGGCGGACGGTAGGCCAGCGATTGTTTCCCAACCAGGTTGCGGCTGACTTTGACACCGCTCCGCTCGAGCCTTTAGCGCTGGTGTGTGGCCTTTAATTGGAAAATCGAACAATGAGTGGACATAGCTCGGCAGAGAGGTTCTTGTGCGGCAAGCATTAATTAGCGACATACATGGCAATTACGAAGCTCTGAATGCGGTGATGGCGGACATTCGCGATCAGCAGGTTGAACGTATCGTCTGCCTCGGAGACATCGTCGGCTACGGTCCCAATCCTTGCGAATGCCTTGACATTGTGATGCAAAAATGTTGCTTCACGATACTGGGCAATCACGATCAGGCAGCCTTGTTTGACCCGGATGGATTTAACCCGGTGGCCCTGCGGGCAATCTACTGGACGCGGGACGAATTGGATCGCGGCCCTGGTGGCGGAATGGCCATCAACCGCCGCTGGGATTTCCTGAGCGAATTGCCCAAGTCCCACAAGGAAAACGATATCATGTACGTGCATGGCTCGCCGCGCGATGCCACCAACGAATACGTCTTCCCCGAAACCGTTTATGACGCCAATCGCGTGCGTTCGCTGTTTGAGCGGGTGAGCACATTGTGTTTTCAGGGGCATACCCATATGCCCGGCGTGTTTACTACCGACCCGGATTTCATTACGCCAGAAGACTGCAACTATAATTTTGTCCTCGAGGGTGAAAAACTTATGATCAACGTTGGCTCCGTGGGTCAGCCACGCGACGAGGATAATCGAGCTTGTTACGTAATCATGGATGATCAAAAGAAGACGCTGGAGTTTCGGCGAATTCCTTACGATTTTGAAGCGACCATTGGCAAGATCTATGCGATCCCAGATCTTGATAATATGCTGGGTGATCGATTGCGAGGCGGGCGTTAAAGAGAGGTGGTTACTTGCACAGTCCGTGATGCCAACGGTTGTGCCGCAGTGACGAGGTTACATGGGGTAAAGAGGGCAGGAGTAAATGGCACCAACCCCAACATTTAGAATGGACAGAGCCTAGATTTGAATACGATATCACACGCTGGAGCAAGTTGGTGCGACGCGCAATTCTCTCGGATATTCACGGCAATCTCGAAGCACTAAAAAGTGTGCTAGAGGATGTCAAACAACACGGTTGCGAGCAGATCGTGTGCTTGGGCGACATTATCGGGTACGGCCCCGACCCTCAGGCTTGCCTGGACATCGTTCAAGAATTCGATGCTTGCATCCTTGGCAACCATGATCTCGCGGCTTTGTTTGAACCGGAGGGATTTAGTAACGCGGCTGAACAGGCAATTCTGTGGACCCGCCGACAAATGGAATCGGGTGATGAACCGAAAAAGTGCTTGCGACGCTTAGAATTCTTGTCGCACTTGCCGCGAACGCGCCGCGAAGGACCACTCATGTTTGTCCACGGTTCTGTGCGGAATCCGATCAATGAATATGTCTTTCCAGAAGACGTCTATAACCGCCGCAAAATGGAAAAACTCTTTTCCATGATCCAGCGGGCTTGCTTCCAAGGTCACACCCACGTCCCCGGTGTTTTTACCGCGGAAATGAAGTTTCTGCGGCCAGATGAAATTGGCTTCCGTTACCAATTGACGAGCGAAAAAGTGATGGTCAACGTGGGTTCCGTGGGACAGCCACGAGACGGCGATTGGCGAAGCTGTTACGTCATCCTGGAAGAACCGTGGCTAACCTTTCGTCGCGTTGAATACGACGTCAACGCTACAGCCCAGCGAATTTACGATATCCCAGAGCTGGATCGCTTCCTGGGTGACCGACTAAAAGAGGGCCGTTAGGCAGCAACTTTTCCCCGAAAGCTGCCTCAAGCGGGCTGCGCTGTTGCGATTTCATTCCGTTTGTTTCACAATTAAACTACCGCTGCTCAGGCACAGCACTGGGGCCGCGCAACCGTTCACATCCCAACGAATCATCATCAGTCGCGATAGGTGACTCGCCGCTTCCCATGCACGTTACAGGATACTCACCTCGATGCAGAAGCTAACTTTGCGAGTAATATCTGGCGCTGACCGTGGGCGAGTGTTTCGCGAATTACGCACGCCCATGACAATTGGTCGCGAAGAAGGCAACACAATCCAGCTCAATGATGAGCGCGTCAGCCGCTTCCACGTCAAGATTCAAGAAGACGATGGACGTCTCGTGGTTACCGACCTGGAAAGCACCAATGGCACACGGGTAAACGGTCATCCCTGCAATCTCAAAATCCTGCGTTATGGGGATACCATCGCCATTGGCCGCAGCGTGTTACTGGTAGGCACACGTGAGCAGGTCGCCGAGTGGTTTAGCGACAATCCCACCACGAGCGTGCGCAGCGATAACTTTTTGGGAAGCGATAAAGGAGATCTCGATTCGCTTGATGTCGAATACAGCACCGGCTTAATGGCTCCGAAGTCCACTCCCGGCTCTAGTCACGAAGTGTGCCTGCCACGAGGACTATCGCCTGGTCAATCGGCCGAACTGCGTGAATTGCTGGACCATCTCCACACCGGTATCCGTCTCGTTTTGGATGTGGCGTTGGTGAACGATGATCATAAAGTCAATATTGATGCCAAAGCTTGGCAGAATTTACTGGTGCTCCAGAGCGACATCTGCGAACTTATTCGCAACATTGAGGAACCACCCGAATTCCCATTACCTAATCACGACACCGGGGAAGAGTAGTTTTGGCGAAGGCTTCGTCCCAAAATAAGTTTCCGTTTTGATTTCCCCTCACCCTCATTTCGACAACTCCCCTGCCATTGTTATTACGCGGTGCTGGGGCGAGAGAACGAGTGCGGTGACGGTTTTGGGCGATGCCTAATGCGTCCACGCGGCCAGCGTGAAGATGACGTAGTATTGAATGACATAGGTGGTCAGCGGGTAGCGCCCTAGAATATCCAGTGGAGCCAAACCCAGGTTGCGCCAGTGTGCTGCACCAGCCACCAAAAGCACCGCGGGTAAAATGAAGTACAGCACGTATTGGGTCGGTGGTTCCAACCAAGCGACCACTGGCAAAGCGAGCAGACTATTCACCGCCGCCCATCGCCAGCCCGACCTTTGCAAGATCAAGCCAAGCGCCGCACAAGGGATGACAATCGCCAGCGGATAGTCTAAAAGTCTTGCAGAAACATCCCAAGGCGCGAGGAAAATGATCAGATAAAGATAGACGAATCGAGTTCGCAACACCCAGAACAACAGACTGGCACAGAGTAGACTGACTAGGATCTCAAGTTCTAAATATCGCGGGAAGTACGTGACATTAACTAACAATCCTGCGAAAGCGATTTGGGCCAATCGCTGATATTTGGGCGGTCGCTCGATGTTCCACAGGTAGCCCATCAAAACCGCAAAGAGCGGCATGCTTAGTCGGGTCCAAAACCGTACGCTGGTGAATTCGATGTTCACGGCAAGCAAAACGCCACTGACGTGGTCGATCAACATCAGCAGAATAGCTAGACCGCGCAGGGCGTCAAGTGAGCGAAGGCGGACAGTCTTGTCGGGCTGGGCCTTCGGAACCAGAGATGCGCGGCGAACATTCAACGCAGCGCGACGCCGGGGTTTTCGTAATTGCTTGGCCATCGTTACGGCACACTCCCCGAACAACTTCGGCAGGAGTCATTAGGCAACTTGCCAGGTATCACCGCTGTTAAACAACTTGTTCAGATCACCCTTGCCGCGCGCGGAAATGGCTTGATCGATCTGGCCCCTCACCTGATCTTCGAAGATCGGCTCGCTGACCTTGCGAAATACGCCAATCGGTTCTGGAAAATCCGGTCGCCGCATTTTTGCAAGCAAATGCACCAGGGTGGAGTCTGCGTGTTCGTCGTGGAAGAGCAAGTCATCGTGCGAGATACCCGAGCCGAGATCGACGATCTCGGGGCGCAGTCCGTTCAGGCGGATTCCTTTGTCACGATTCTTTCCGAAGATCATTGGTTTGCCATGCTCGAGCTCAAGCGTCGTGTCTTCGCGAGTCGCCTTGTCTTGGGCGTAGCTGAACGCGCCGTCGTTGAACACGTTGCAGTTCTGATAGACCTCGACAATCGCTGTCCCTTGGTGCTGGGCGGCGCGGTAGAGCGTGGCAGCCAAGTGCTTGATGTGAGTATCTACCGACCTGGCAATGAAGGTCGCGCCGGCTCCCAAAGCCACCATAATCGGGTTGAGTGGATGGTCCACCGCACCCATGGGCGTGCTTTTAGTGACCTGACCTTCGGGGCTGGTCGGTGAATATTGTCCTTTGGTCAAACCGTAAATCCGGTTATTGAATAGCACCAACGTCAAATTAACGTTGCGGCGAATCAGATGCACAAAATGGTTACCACCAATGCTCAGCGAATCGCCGTCACCGGTAATCACGAACACTTTCAAGTCCGGCCGAGCCAAGCGTAAGCCGGTCGCTACGGCAGGAGCGCGACCATGAATGCTGTGCATGCCGTAGGTATTCATGTAATAGGGAAACCGGCTCGAGCAACCGATGCCGGATACGAAGACGATGTTCTCAGGCGGCAATCCCAATTCCGGCAACATCTTTTTCATCTGCGCCAAGATCGAATAGTCGCCACAACCGGGGCACCACCGAATGTCTTGGTCAGAGGCGAAATCATTTGGCTTCAGAACGGGTAGCGCAGTGCTCATCGAAGTCTTCGTTTATTCTTGCAGAGAGTTGAATGTACAGGGAGAGTTATACAAATGCCTGACAACCGACCATTAACCTGCCTTGGAACTGAGGACCATCTTTTCGGACTTGACTGTCGTTAGTTCGTTGATCTTTTCCACCAACTCGCTAACGGAAAAGGGCTTGCCTTTAACTTTGTTGAAACCAATCGCATCCACCAGGAACTTGCTGCGAATCAACATGCTTAGCTGGCCCATGTTCAGTTCTGGGATGAGCACCGTTTCGTAGCTGGCAATGATCTCACCGAGGTTCGCCGGCAGGGGGTTCATGTGCCGCAGGTGGCAATGCGCTACGCTGCGCCCCGATTTGATCGCTTCGTCCACAGCAGTGTGACAGGCCCCATACGTACCTCCCCACGAGATCACCAATAATTCCCCTTTGGCGGGACCAAAAACTGGCTGGGGAGGAATCACTTTGGCTATGTTGGCAACTTTTTGGGCGCGGATATGGACCATCTTTTGATGGTTGTCCGCATCGTAGCTCACATTACCAGTCCCGTCCTGCTTTTCCAGACCGCCGACGCGGTGCATCAAGCCAACGGTGCCAGGCAAAGCCCATGGTCGCGCCAGATTTTCGTTGCGGGAGTACGGGAGGAATGTACCGCTTCCCTCGACTTTGGGCCCGGGGTGTTTAATCTCGATCGGAGCCAGTTTATCGATCTCTGGAATCATCCAAGGCTCAGCACCGTTGGCAATGTAGCCATCGGACAGGATGACCACGGGAACCATAAATTGAGTCGCAATTCGCCAAGCTTCTACGGCTGTATCGAAACAATCACCGGGACTGCGGGCTGCCAGAACCGGGACCGGGGCCTCACCGTTGCGCCCGTACAGCAACTGTAGCAAGTCAGCTTGTTCGGTCTTCGTGGGCAGCCCTGTGCTTGGTCCGCCACGCTGCACGTCGATAACAATTAGCGGCAGCTCGATCATGACGGCCAACCCCATGGCTTCCGCCTTGAGGGCGATGCCCGGACCACTGCTTGTGGTGACACCCATTGCGCCGCCATACGCGGCGCCGATCGTAGCGCAGATCGCGGCGATTTCATCTTCGGCTTGAAACGTACACACGCCGAAGTTTTTGTACTTACAAAGTTCGTGCAGAATGT
>JBBQRC010000272.1:0-6808 GCA_038215215.1 Pirellulales bacterium | reverse complement strand
GATTGAATTTGCGTCAACGGTTGACTCAGCGACTGCGCGACTGGAGCCACCGCTTCCGAAGATAAGTGAGTATCGTCCTGCTGGGTGGTTGGACCAACGACAATGACAATCATGGCCGCGACAAAAAATGTCGTTCCGCCCAGAAATAGGCTGGCGATTCGCGGCATAACTTTCGGTCCCAAGTGAGGTTTCGCTGACGGGGACTATTGTATACACTTAAGTGCAGGTTTTTGAAACCTCACTTTTCCGACCTCGTGCAACTTTTTGAGACGCAACCCGGTGCCAATCAGCGGACTCGTCGTGACGTTCAACTCGTCAACTGACCAACACACGGCTGCGATCGAGTCGCTGCGGGAGATCCCCGAGATTGATATCGGCGACGCTCATGGCAGTAAAATGGCGATCGTCGTTGACTCACCTACGCAGCGACGCGACCAGGAGATTTGGAACACGGTCCGGGAGTTGCCCGGCGTGATCGACTTGGCCGTTGCCATGATCGCGTTCGATGAAATCGTCGCGTTGGATGAAGATGACGAGCCAGCAGAAAACGACCCGATCAGGAAACAATGATGATGGATCCGAAACGCCGCAGCTTCATGAAGTCAACTGCGATGGCTGCAGCCGGTTCGATGGTTGCCGGCGCCACGTCGCTACCGGTTATACAGGCGGATCAAGAGGTCAAAGACCTCTCCGAGGTTGACGGTCTGAATTGGCACAAGGCGCCGTGTCGTTTTTGCGGAACTGGATGCCATGTTCAGGTCGGCGTCGAAGCCGGACGCGTTGTCGCGATCGCCGGTGACAAGGCTGCGGACGTGAACAAGGGGCTGCTGTGCGTGAAAGGCTATCACGTCGGAGGGATCCTGTACGGCAATGATCGGCTAACCAAGCCTCTGCTTCGCAAAGACGGCCGCCTGACT
The DNA here is from genome assembly GCA_038215215.1 of Pirellulales bacterium. GTDB lineage: Bacteria > Planctomycetota > Planctomycetia > Pirellulales > Pirellulaceae > Aureliella. The sequence continues at coordinate 5,891 of JBBQRC010000272.1, read as the reverse complement.
GAAATCAGTTGGGACGAAGCGATCGAAATCGTTGCCAAGCGTATCTTCGAGTCGCCGGAGACGTTCGCGTTTTACGGATCAGGCCAGTGGACCATCCCGGAGGGCTACGCCGCACAGAAATTGATGAAGGGCGGTTTGGCCAACAATCACATCGATCCGAACGCGCGACTGTGCATGGCGTCGGCAGTAACCGGGTTCTTAGCCACCTACGGCGTTGACGAACCCGCCGGTTGCTATCAAGACCTCGACGAATGCGACGTGCTGATCACCTGGGGCAACAACCCCGCGGAAATGCATCCGGTGTTGTTCTCGCGCGTTACCGATCGACGTTCTCGCGGCGAAACCGTCCGCATCATTGACATTGGCACGCGGCGAACTCGCACCACGGATGCTGCGACCGATTACCTCGAAATGCAGCCGCACGGCGACGTAGCGATCGCCTTGGGTATCATGCATCTGCTGATCGCCAGTGACAATTACGACAAGTCTTTCGTTGAAAAACACTGCAATTTTCGTGGCCCCGAAGAGACTACGCCGACACTGCAAGGTGAACAGATCAGCGAAGACGAATTCCGCCAACGTATCGCGAGATACACGCCGCAGTTGGTTGAAGAATTGTCTGGCGTACCAGCCGACAGCATCCGCATGCTGGCAGAACTTTTTGGCAACCGCGAGATTCGAATTACTTCGCTGTGGTGCATGGGAATGAACCAGCACACGATGGGCACCGCTATTAATTCGCTCGTTCATGGCGTGCATTTGTTGTCTGGTCACTTCGGTCGCCCCGGCGATGCACCAACGAGTCTCACAGGGCAACCATCCGCCTGCGGTACGGTACGCGAAGTCGGGACCTTGGCTCACGCATTGCCCGGTGGCCGCGTGGTCACCAAGCCCGAACATCGTCAACAGAGCGAAGGATTCTGGAATGTGCCGGCCGGTCGCATCAATGAAGTGCCTGGTTATCACACTGTGAAGATGTTTGAGCAGTTCACCAAGCCGACGGCCGAAGGCGGTGACATTACGACGATGTTTGTGCAAGTCACCAACCCTGGCCAAACACTGCCGAACTTGAATAAGCTGTTCAACGCGAAGGAAGGTCTCGATGACAAGTTCCTAATCGTCAGCGACGTTTACCCAACTGCGACGACTCAGCTGGCAGATTTAATTTTGCCCGCAGCCATGTGGGTGGAGAAGAACGGCATGTTTGGAAACAGCGAACGTCGCACGCAGCAGTGGTTCAAGATGGTCGATCCGCCGGGCGATGCGCGCGATGATTGCTGGATGACGATTGCTATCGCCCACAAACTGTTTGAGATGGGGCACGCAGGCATGAAGGATAAAGATGGAAAATTTATCTTCGCCATCAATGCTGACGACGGCAAAGAGATTCCGATCTGGGAATTCGAGCACTACTACGACACCAATGTGGACAAGCACTTATTCGAGGAGTATCGCCAATTCACGACGATGAAGCACAAAAACCTCGCCCCGTATGAGGAATACGTGAAAGCTCGTGGTTTGCGGTGGCCGGTGGTCGAACAGGAGGATGGATCTTGGCGAGAAACTCGGTACCGATTTTCTGCGTTCGACGATCCGTTTGTCAAAAAGGGGCAAGAGTTTGAGTTCTACCATTCGTCGTCGGAAGATGGGCGGGCACAAATCTGGTTCCACGAATACGCTCCGCCGCCCGAAATGCCCGATCAAGAATATCCGCTGTGGCTTTGTACCGGTCGCGTGCTAGAACATTGGCATTCCGGCACGATGACGCGGCGACTCGCACCGCTCAACCGGGCAATGCCAACGGCCTACGTTGAAATGAACCCGGAAGATGCCAGTGCGGCCAACATCCGCCAAGGCGAACTGGTCACGATCGAGTCCCGCCGTGGCGTTTGCGAATTGCCAGTTTGGATCGATGGCCGTGGACGTCCGCCACGTGGGACGATCTTCGTTCCGTTTTTTGACGAAACCAAGCTCATCAATAACTGCACACTTGAAGCGCATGATCCGTTCTCGAAGCAGCCGGATTATAAAAAGTGTGCAGCTCGGGTAGTTAAGCAAACTGTGGCGAAGAAAACTAAGGTAAAGTCATGATGCATCGGCTCGCCTCCGTTTTTCTCGCCGTCTTGATGGCGGTCGCGGTGGTCGGTTACGTCGTTGGAATCTTAGATGGCGTGCCACAACCTGATGGCATGCGGCCAACGGCGCTGATCGCGAAGTTCGACCAGGAAACTGTCGACACCAATCCAAAATTGATTCCTGCCGTGTCTTACGCCGAGATCGCCAGCACGCCCATGGGACCGACGAAGGCCTGGCAGTCGCTGCCACAAGCACTTCCCCAGCCGGAATACGATCTCTACACGAAGATCGAACCGAGCAAAGAGGAGAAGGAAGCGTCCAGCAAACTGCGTGCATCACGCCGTGCGTTCAATGGGGCCCCGCCATTCATTCCGCATCCAGTCGAGAATACATCCGACGCCGCCTGTTACGCTTGCCACGGTAAAGGTGTCAAGATAGCCGGATTGACAGCTAGCGTAATGTCGCACCAGTTCCTGGGTCAGTGCGTCCAGTGTCATGCTCCGATGGCTCCGGCACCGTTTCAAGATATCGACGCCAGCGTAGACAGCAGTTTCATTGGATTGCCAGCACCGAAGGAAGGTATACGAGCCTACCAGGGAGCACCGCCGACGATCCCACACTCACGCTGGATGCGAGAAAACTGCAATGCTTGTCACGGTGGCCCAAACGGTTGGTCCGGCATGGAATCAACGCACCCTTGGCGAACCAATTGCGTCCAGTGCCACGCGCCCTCTGCAACGCTCGATCAAATGCCAGTGCCGGAGGTTGTGCCGATGTTGTCTCCTCTTGATGTGGTTACGAATTGATTGAGAAAGAGTCGATTGAGAGTTGCGATAGGCGGGGGGATGCAGGCCAACATCGGACAAGTGTCGGTTGGTGCCCAGCCCTGCGACGGTTCTTCGCTGCAGCTATCCGCTGGCTCATTTCTGTTTTCTCTTTTACCTGCAAACCTACACCGACCTCAGGAAGTCGCCGGGCCTTGTTACAAGGTCGGTTTTGGAATCTCATTCCACCCACTCGATTTCCGCCGCTCGTGACGCGGTTGCCAAAACCCCAGGTTAATGAGCCTCACGCCGTACCACCGCGCAGTATCCGTGGGATCAACATCGACCCGGTGCCCCCCACCAATTTTGGAAATAGATCCGTCGCAAGAACCATTCCGGTTCATCGCCCGCCCGGCGCGATCGACGAGTTTCAATTTCTAGCCGGCTGCACCCGATGTGGCGATTGCATCACGGCGTGCCCTTACGACGCGGTCCGCCAGGCACCCGAGCGACTCGGGAGTGTCGCCGGCACGCCCATCATCGAAGCCGACACGGCAGCCTGCATGATGTGCGCAGACTTTCCGTGCATCGCTGCGTGCAAACCCGGTGTGCTCATCAAATCAGTTGCCCCGATAATGGGCACTGCAGTAGTCACTGAGCACCTGTGCCTGGCTTATCATCACACCACGTGCACAGTCTGCAGCGAACGTTGCCCGGTCAAAGGAGCGATCACCGTCACTGGTGGAAAACCAACCGTCAATGAAGACAGTTGCACGGGGTGCGGCGTGTGCCGCTACGTTTGCCCCGCGCCTGAAAACGCAATTCTGCTAATGCCCGCCTTCTCTCGCCCTGGATTGCCCCACCTATGACTTCCCAAAGACTGAGTTTGGAAGACTTGGAAAACAACGAACCACTGCCTGAGATTCTGCAAGCCGAATGGGCCAAGGACCAAGTCATGCAGCTTTTTGCCGACCTTGCTGCCGGTGCCGATGTGCAGCACGTGCAAATGAAGTCGTCAAAAACCGATGCGACCGTCACACTCCGCGAAGCCGCTGCCGCATTTGCTACCGACCAAGCCTACGCGATCCAGATTCGCTATGTCTTCGAGAACGAAATGTGGTGCGACACGATCATGCCCGGCGACCCCACGACCAAGATCGTTCGTAACCGACTGCCCAGCCCTTAGTTCGACGGCCAGGGGTCAAGTGCAGCTTTATTGTGTCGACCCTTCGGGTCTTTGGATTCATTGCTCAAGTTACCTGTGGTTTCACTACCGGCCTGGGGTTGTGCTCTCCCTGCGAAAAGTAGATCAATTTTAGGGTGCGGGCCGTGGGAATTGGTAGCGTTGCCAACTCGACTTTCTTCTATCTGCTCCTTCGGCGTAGGCGTAACGATAGATACTCGGCTTCGGTCCAGTCCAACTGGTCGAACCACTTAGAGAGTTGCTTTGGAAACGTCAACGCCTACGAATTTCTTGGCGTTCTTCGCAGTTGAAGTCATTAAATCCCATCGTAGTAAATCCGAGCTTGCGCAGACGCAGCTCATGCGAGGGTTCTGGTTTGAAATGAACAGCTTGCGATCCCGCAATCCTTCGGCATCAAATTGCCAAGCCCATCTCGATGTACAGGATGTTAGGAAGCAGTCGTTTCCAATCAAGATCGTAGTTCAACACGCCCATGAAACGGCTGACTGATGCCGAGCAGTCTGGGGCACGCTGCGCCTTACCGCTGCTGTTCGAATCGGTCGTAACAATCCATCAGCAACTCACGTATGTTGCCATGGCTGATGCTCAACTGCTGCGTGATTTCTTCTAAACTGATCAGGCGTTCACTGTCAGCGGCCCGAGAGTGATTGACACGAGCGTGACTGGCCAGAAGTTGCTGAATAATCTGTTGGGCCAATTTGGCATCTAAGTGCAGTTGACAAATCGTTGGTAAGAGCGTGTGACGGTGGCTGGTCACTAGCAAACCGAGGCGACAAGCTCGTGTTCGCCACACCACCCACGCGCGACGCCACCCACGCAGTTGCTCGTAGCCATCAAGGATCAGTAGGTCCGTTGGCTTGAGCGCGGACCAGGGGAGTTGCATCGTCCGTGGCGCGCTGCGGCGCAATTGCAACCAAGTGATAGCTCGTTTGGGTCGACCAACGACCTCATGGGGACGCGTTTCATTCCCTTCAGCATCACGTCGGTAGACGATGCTGCCAACGCGCGGTACGAGATGCTCTAGCAAAGACGACTTCCCAACGCCATGTGCACCAACGATGGCCCCACGAAAACGGCAGCGGTCGAGATTTGCCACCACGTCATCGAGCATCCATTCGCCCAGCCAAGCGATACGGCCTGGAGCGGTAAATCGCGTAGCAAAGGGATTGTTTGGAGCGCTCACAGGCAGGCTAGCAGGACACAGAGTATTTAGAGGCTGCAGTATTGTGTTTAGGTTTCACGAGTTACCGTTAAAACTTCACGCACTGGGACTTACACTTCGCGCGTCAAGTGGCCCAGATAGAAGGGCTTCTCGGCGGAAATTTCGCGACCGTCTTTTAAGAATAATCGTAGTCGGACACACCAACGCAGTTTCAGCAGTCGCCCCTCGTAGCTCATGGGCGAGCAAGGAAGTACGGTTGAAATCTGCCGGCTTTGATCGAGGGGAATGTGGCTGAGTTCGTCACCCTTGAGACGCTGGAACATGTGGATGCCGATGTCTTCGGTCCCTTTGCCCTCAGTGCGCCACATCACCGAGATCTCCAAGCCTTCGACCAAGGCATGCTCGACCCGCTGGAACGAGAACTCAAACTCCAACTGTTCGTTTGGCTCAAGCCCAGGATGAAGGTTGAGCAGCCGCAGGTCTACAACGGGTTCGTTGCGCCGGCTGGGACGACGCGACGCGGGTGTACGACTACTGGGAAACTTCGGCAAAACGATCGCCACCGGGGTGCATCTCCTTGAACAATTACTTTCCAGACGATTGCATTATGCATACTCTGGAAAGAATGCATCGTATCAAGTGGGAGGCGGAATTGGCAATCCAATTCCAGCGGCTTTTCGGGCTC
>JBBQRC010000271.1:0-6821 GCA_038215215.1 Pirellulales bacterium | reverse complement strand
GAATCCGTGCGGCGTGCCGCTCTCGCCGACTGGCTTGCTCATCCCGACAACGTGCTCACCTGGCGAAGCGCCGTCAATCGAATCTGGCATTATCATTTTGGTCGGGGGTTGTGTGATACGCCAAATGATTTTGGACGCATGGGAGGTCTCCCATCGCATCCCGAATTTATCGATTGGCTGGCTGTTTGGTTTCGCGACGATGCCCACGGTTCGCTCAAGCAACTTCACCGGCTGATCGTCACCAGTCAAACGTATCAGCAGAGTGTGGTGGAACGCGGTGAAGCGGCGCGGCTCGACGCGGACAACCGAATGCTGTGGAGGCAGACGCGGCAGCGGCTCGATGCCGATGCGATCCGCGATTTTATTTTGGCATCCGCGGGGGCCATCGACCTGACCATGGGCGGACCCGCGATCCAGCATTTCCGGCAAAGCAAAGGTCCTCAACTGACACCGGCACTCGATTATTCAGCCTACGATTGGGGGCAGCCCGGTGCGGCGCGGCGCAGCGTTTACCGTTATGTCTGGCGCGGCATCGCCGACCCGTTTATGGAAGCCTTCGACTTTCCCGACCTGGGGTTGCTCTCCCCCACTCGCAGCGTCTCCGCCTCCTCGCTGCAATCACTGACCCTCTACAACAGTGATTTTGTGCTTCATTTCAGCCACTTCATGGCGCAGCAAATAGAACAGCAAACGCGTACCGAAGGTGAAAATGACGTGGCGGCGCAGGTTAACCGATGTGTTGAGTCGGTTTGGTTGCGACGGCCCAATGAGCAGGAGCTTGACATCTTCACGCGATTCGTCGACCAGCATGGACTGGCACCCTTCTGTCGTCTGCTATTCAATAGCAACGAATTCCTATTTGTGAACTGAATATGCAAGTTACACAGCAGACTCACGGTTACCCTACTCCCCAGCGCTCAAGTCGGCGGCAATTTTTGTCCGAAGCGGGTGGCGGCTTGGCTGGTATCGCGTTGGCACAGATGCTGGCAACGGATAGTTCGGCAGCCGGCATTGCACACCACCCCGCCAAAGTGAAACGCGTCATTCAGTTGTTCATGACCGGCGGCGCAAGCCCCATGGATACCTACGATTACAAACCGGAGTTAGCACGATTGCACGGCCAGATGCTTGGCCCCGTTGAGAAGCCCGAGGGTTTTACTGCGCCAGCAGGTGCGATCATGAAAAGTCCCTTCGAGTTTGCGCAGCACGGCGAGAGCGGTAGATGGGTCAGTAGCGTTTTTCCAGAACAGTCCAAGTTGGTGGACGAAATGGCTTTCTTGATGGCCATGACGACCAAGACCAATGTGCATGGTCCTGGCACCTACATGATGAACAGCGGCTTTCTTTTGCCCGGATTTCCGTGCCTGGGAGCATGGATTTCTTACGCGTTGGGCAATCTCGTCGATAACCTCCCCACATTTGTGGTTTTGCCCGATGCAAAAGGCCTGCCTTACAACCAACGCGGCTGTTTTTCCGCAGGCTTTCTGCCCGCTATCCATCAAGCCACGGTCATTAATGCCGCCGCGCCGCAGCCTGTCCCCGATTTGTTTGCGAACAACAAATACGACTTTGCGAGGCACGAGCATGATGCAGAATACCTCGAGCTATTGCAGGACATGAATCAGGACTTCGCGGCCCGCAATCCCGGTGATTCCCAGTTGGAAGCGCGCATCGCCAGTTACGAACTAGCCGCCAAAATGCAACTTTCTGCACCGGAGGCGTTTGATATCTCAAGCGAATCGAAGCATGTGCATCAGCTTTACGGAACCGACAATTCTGTGACGGAAGACTTTGGTCGTCGCTGCTTGCTCGCGGCCCGACTCGTCGAACGCGGAGTGCGTTTTGTGCAAGTCTGGAGTGGCCCGCAGGGAGCCACTGGCAACTGGGACAATCACGGCAATATTCAAACCGAACTCCCGCCGATGGCCCAAAGCGTTGATCAGCCCATTGCTGCCTTGCTGCGTGACCTCAAGTCGCGGGGACTCGAGCAAGATACGCTCGTTATTTGGACCACCGAGTTTGGACGAACTCCATTCGCCCAAGGCAGCCTTGGCCGCGACCATAACGGCGGGTCGTTTGTGTCTTGGCTGTGGGGGGCCGGAATCAAACAAGGGGTGGCGCACGGACGTAGTGACGATTGGGGTTACCAAGCGGTGGAGGACAAGACGTACTGCTATGATCTGCATGCGACGATCCTTTACCTGCTCGGAATCGATCACGAGAAACTCACCGTACGGCAAAACGGTATTGATCGTCGCTTAACAGACGTGCATGGCAAGGTAATCTCGCAAGTGCTCGCTTAATCGCTGTTCATGGGGACAATGATGATCGTACAACCACCGGCTCATTCACGCCGCGCGATACTGCAAGGCGGTGCCGCGGGCTACCTGGGTCTCTCCTTGGCTGGTCTGCTGCGTGCTCAGGCGACCGCGGCCAGCGTGTCGGCGCGACCACCCATTCGCGCTTGCATTTTGATCTTTTATTACGGTGGCCCCAGCCATCTGGATACCTATGATCTGAAACCCAACGCACCCTCCGAAATACGCGGTACGTTTCGACCAATTTCCACCAAAGTTCCGGGATTGCAGATCTGCGAGCATCTGCCAAATATGGCGCGTGTGATGGATCGGGTTGCCATTGTCCGTAGCGTTCATCATCGCGCAACGCTACACGATTCCGCATCGATTCAGACACTGACTGGGCGGCCGCTTGAAGGCCCCGATCGCGAGCTATTCGCACCTTTGCCACAGTTTTATCCAAGTTTCGGTAGTGCGGTTTCGTACTTCAACCGTCAAGTGGATCACGATGTTCCCTTCGCAGCGTTGCCCTTCGTTTTTCACAATGTGGTGCCAACGCCTTGCCAAGGTGGTGGTTTTCTTGGTCATGCTTACGATCCGCTACAAGTCGATGTCGCACCGACCGAGAGGACGTACAAAGTGGAAGCGTTGCGTGAGCGGGACGATCTGACGGCGGTTCGTTTGGGCCAGCGCCGCGCATTGTTGGCGGAGTTGGGCGAGGCGACTCGGTTTGAAAACTCGGTCAGCCAGTTTCATGACAAAGCGCTGCACCTGTTGGCCTCCGAATCGATTCGCACTGCCATGGAAATCTCCCGCGAGCCGGTCCCCGTTCGCGATCGTTACGGATATGGCGAAGCTCCTGTTGTCAAAGGTGAAGTTAACGGAGGTGGGGGTGAGATGGCTTATGGGCGACAGATGCGCGGTCAGAATCTGCTGCTCGCCCGGCGAATGGTCGAAGCGGGTGTGCCGTTCGTCAATGTATACGACTGCAAGACGCAAGGTCAAAACTGGGACGCACACGTAAACTGCGCCAGTCAACATAAGAACAATCTCTTGCCGCTGGCCGACCAATCGCTCGCGGCATTGATCGAAGATCTGGATCAACGTGGTCTGCTGGAATCCACCCTGATCGTGGCTTTGGGCGAATTTGGCAGAACGCCAACGATCAATGCTCAGGCGGGCCGTGATCACTGGCCGCATTGCTACTCAGTGCTGTTAGCGGGTGGCGGCGTGCAAGGCGGAGCCATCTACGGTGCGAGCGACCAGCATGGCGCTTATCCTGCGGCGGATCCCGTCACCCCCGGCGACCTTGCCGCCACCATTTATTGGCGGTTTGGCATCGATCATGCCGCGGAAATTCGTGACCAGCTGGGTCGCCCGCACCGCCTGGCTACCGGCGAACCTATTCGCAGTTTGTTTTAAGCCTATTTAAACTCTGAGAAGACGCAAAAGATAGGTGCTGCGGAACTGATCCATGTCGCCAAAAACGTTAAGCTGTCACGATATCGCAACACCAAGCAAGGTCCTAAGACTCCCCACTTCCCCCCCACACGCGTTTTAAAGGCACATCATGTATCTCAACTTACCGATGGCAAAAGAATTTAGCCAGTTTAACCCAGGTCCAAGCTCTAGCGACAGCTTCAACTCAATGGGGCAGCCACCCTATCCAGCACCACCACCGCGTCAGAACACGGGCTTGATCATCGGCATCATTGCGGCTGTCGTGGCCATTCCGATGTTGCTAATTTGTATCGGCATTTTGGTGGCGCTGCTGCTGCCGGCCGTGCAGGCAGCGCGCGAGGCCGCGCGGCGGATGCAATGCTCCAACAATATGAAGCAGATCGCGTTGGCAATGTTTAACTATGAGTCGACCTACCGAACCTTTCCGCCAGCCTTCACCACCGACCAAGATGGACAACCTTTGCACAGTTGGCGTACGCTGATTCTGCCCTACATGGAGCAGCAAGCACTTTATTCCCAAATCGACCTCGCGAAGCCATGGGATGATCCGGTCAATCTGCCTTTTGCAAGCATCGTCATTCCGGCTTATGCCTGCCCTTCTGCACAGGTTGATGCCCCGGAGAAAACCTGTTACCAAGTAGTTGTCGACCAGGGTGGTGTTTTCGCCGGGGCCAGTGCTTGCAAGCTCGGCAGCATCACCGATGGAACTTCCAATACGTTATTGGTCGTGGAAACCGAACCCTACAATGCGGTCCCTTGGATGTCTCCCCGTGACACCAATCTGTCCGGATTCCTCAATCGCAATCAGGCGGGTAGATCGGCACACACGCATGGCGCCAACGTTGCCATGGCGGACGGTTCGGTGAGGTTCTTGTCGGACGATTTGGATCAGGCGTCCGCCGCTGCTTTGGTTTCTAAGGGCGCCGGGGATAGTGTTATGGGCTTGTAATGCATGAGTCTCTCCGTCGCTCCCCATGTCGCCCTTCACTTCGCGAAAGTAGTGTCCCTAAATCCAAGCTTTCGCTGAACGGAAGGTGAAGTTGAGAGAGTCGACACTGCAACGGGTCCCTTAAAGAAGTTCACCGTCGATGCTGGAAAGTTGTTCGCGGCTGGTTTATCGTGTTGGCATGAAAGTCCTGATTTACCTCAGCTTGCTACCGTTATCGATATTGCTTTGCGTACTCGAAGCGCCGCGCTTACGGGCCGAAGATTGGTATCGCTGGCGGGGGCCCAACCTTAACGGCATTTCAACCGAATCGGATTGGTCCAGCGACTGGTCTGGTGGGGAACCAAAAATTGCTTGGCGGGCGGACGTCGGAACGGGTTTTTCATCTTTCGTAACGCAGGGCAATCGCGTGTACACCGTGGGTTATGCGGACGCGCTGGACACCCTTTATTGCTTGGATGTAACAGACGGCAAATTGCTGTGGCAGTATGCCTATCCAGCCACGCTGGATGATCGCGACTTTGAGGGTGGTCCGACTTCAACCCCGACGATTGATGGCGACCAGCTTTACTGGCTCAGCCGGCCAGGAGCATTGTTTTGTTTTCAAGCGGCGTCCGGAACACTCGTGTGGAGCAAGCAAGTTGCCGAAGAAGCCGCAGTCCGGTTGCCGGGATGGGGGTTTTCGGCAGCTCCCCTGATCGTTGGCGATCAATTAATTGTCAACATCGGAGAATCGGGGGCCGCGTTGAACAAGCACGACGGTAACCTCCTATGGAGCTCTCAAAATAAAGAAGCTGGCTATGGATCTCCTGTACCCGTCCAACGCGGCGATGCCACCGAGGTGATTTTTGCATCCAGCCGCGCGTACATTGGGGTTGATCTGGCCACTGGCAAGCAACATTGGGTGGAACGCTGGCTTACCAGTTTTGGTTGTAACGCAGCCGACCCCATCGTGCACGAAGGCAAAATGTTTCTCTCGTCGGGTTACAATCGTGGAGCGGCTTTGTTCCAGTTGACTGATGACAAGCCGCAATTGATCTGGAAGAGTAAGGAAATGCAAAACCAGTTGCACTCCTCCATTTTGTTTAAGGAACATCTGTACGGAATCGATGGCAATATGGAAGCCGGGGGAAGGTTAAGGTGTCTCGACTGGGCGACCGGTGAACTCAAGTGGTCGGTCGATGATTTGCGTCCCGGTGGTTTGGCACTAGCCGGCGGTCGACTCATGGTTCTGACCGACGCAGGCGAATTATTTATTGCGTCCGCTGCGGCGACAGGGTTCCAAGCAGAAGCACGCGGCCAAGTGTTGGATGGCAAGTGCTGGACGGTGCCTGTCCTGGCCAACGGCTTACTCTTTTGCCGAACCGTTGATGGCCAAGTTGCCTGCGTTGACCTGCGGAAGTAGTTTGGCAGCGCATTTAAAGTTGATGGCGACGGAACAATCCAAACTAGGCTGAGTTTAACTGTCAGGGTAAATGCCCGACGGCATTGCTTCGACGCAAATTTTTATTGGCTTGTTCTTGCGGAGGTTTGAATGTTGGACCGTTGTGTGCGTGGCCGGTTGACTCGCATGGTCGCTTTAGGCCTGCTGTCTGCGAGTTCGGTGGCTTGGCAGGCTGCACCCCTCAGTGCCGATTGGAATCGGTTTCGCGGTCCCAATGGTTCAGGCATTGCGGAAGATGATGCTGCTACACCGACGACTTGGAGTCCCACGGAAAACGTCAAGTGGAAGATTCCGCTTCCGGGCGCTGGTGTTTCCTGTCCAATCGTCATCGGTGATAAAGTTTTTGTAACCTCTTATTCGGGTTACGGGGTAGGCCGAGATAGCGGCGGGACATCTCGGGACGTGACGCGACATTTATCGTGTGTCGATCGAGTCAGCGGCAAGACATTGTGGGAAAAGAGTGTGCCGACTGCAGTGGCAGAAGATGAGTACTCGGGGATGGGGGTCCCACAACATGGATACGCCTCGCATACGCCCGTTTCTGATGGCAAAAATGTCTACGTTTTTTTTGGCAAGAGTGGCGCACTGGCCTTTGACATGGACGGAAACCAACTGTGGCAGACCAATGTGGGGACGGGCTCGGATGACCGGCGTTGGGGTTCGTCATCCAGCC
>JBBQRC010000270.1:0-6827 GCA_038215215.1 Pirellulales bacterium | reverse complement strand
GCGACGCATCCTGTACACGATGGATCAGCAAGGGCTGAACCACACCACTAAGCATCGCAAGTGCGCGGCCGTGGTCGGGGATGTCATGGGTAAGTATCACCCTCACGGCGACGTAGCCATTTACGATGCCCTGGTCCGCATGGCTCAGCCCTTCGCACTCCGACTGCCGTTAATCGATGGCAGCGGAAATTTCGGCTCGATCGATGGCGATAACGCGGCTGCGATGCGCTACACCGAGTGTCGCATGTCACCTTTGGCGACGGAGATACTGACCGATTTGGGCCCCGAAATTGTGCCCTTCAAACAGAACTACGATGGCAGTCGGCTTGAACCCGTGGTGCTCCCTAGTCGTGTACCCAACATTCTGGTCAACGGTGCCACGGGGATCGCCGTGGGGATGGCCACCAACATTCCGCCGCATAACTTGGGAGAAGTCTGCCGCGCCTTGTTAAAGCTGCTCAACGATCCCGAGGTCAAAGACTATCAACTTGTGGCGAACGATGCCGTCCAGGGGCCTGACTTCCCTACCGGTGGCCAAGTGATCAACAGTAAGGAAGAACTGCGCGAAATCTATCTCACCGGGACGGGAACGCTGAAGGTCCGTGGAGTTACCAAGTCGGGGGAAGAATCACGGGGTGGCAAACTCCTGCACATCACCGAAATTCCTTACGGCGTCAATAAAGCACTGCTGGTCGAACGTATCGCTGAAATTGTCGTCGGCGGTAAGATGCCGCTGATCGAAGACGTTCGCGATGTCTCAACGGAGGATATTCGCATCGATTTGCAGCTTCGCAAAGATGCCGACGAAGCCAAAGTGTTGGCGTATCTCTACAAAAATACGCAGTTGCAAACGAATTTTGCCGTCAACATGACGTGCCTGGTGCCAACGGAGAATCCTGAAGTCGGTGCGCCCCAACGCCTAGGGCTCAAAGAAATCCTCTGGCACTTTTTGCATTTCCGTCTTGAGATCGTCACGAATCGACTGCAGCAAGAATTGGATACGCTGTTGCGACGGATGCATATCCTGGAAGGCTTTGTGCTGATTTTTGATGCGCTTGATGAGATCATTCGCATCATCCGTAAATCGGAAGGCAAAGCCGATGCGGCCGACAAGCTGATGAAGCGTTTTCCAGCTAACAATGGCGGCTTGGACGCAGAACAAACCGACGCGATTCTCGAGTTAAAGCTCTATCGTTTGGCGCGACTGGAAATCAATCTCATCCAAGAAGAGCTCAGCACCAAACAAAAACGAGCCCGCGCAATTGAAAAGCTGCTGAAAGAGAGCACCGAAGATACAAATGCTTCCGGCCGCTGGCAAATCGTTCGTGGGGAAATCGAGGGACTGATTGCGACCTACGCTAAAACCAAGGAAGGGGCCCGCCGCACAGAAATTCTGACGGTGGAAGCAGAGCCGGAATACAACGAAGAGGATTTCATTGTCGTTGAGGATTGTCACGTCCTGGTGTCCGCCGATGGCTGGGTCAAACGGCAAAAACAAATTGCCGATCCCGCGAAGAGCCGACTGCGCGAAGGGGACAAAGTCCTGGCTTGTGTCGCAGGTTCCACGCGCGCCACGCTCGCCTTGTTTTCCTCTTTTGGAGTCTGTTACACCTCGCGGTTCATCGACATTCCACCTTCCACCGGTTACGGCGAACCGGTGCAGAAGCTGTTCAAACTGAAGGATGGCGAGCGGATTGTGGCGGTCATTTCCCTTGATCCGCGGGTGATCGGCAATATTAAACCTAATCCCAAGAAGCCTGATTTGTGCCCTGAAGTGCACGCCCTGTCGGCCACTAGCAACGGCTTTGCCCTACGCTTTGGGCTCGATCTTTTCGTGGAACCCTCTACGCGCAGTGGGCGTCGCTTCGCTCGCGTCGCCCCTGGACACGAAGTGGTTGATGTGTGCCAGGTGGACGGGAGCGAAACCAATCTGGCTATTTCCGCCGATTGCCGCGCGATGGTCTGCCCTGCGGTGGAAGTCAATTACCTGTCGGGGCCTGGCAAGGGTGTCACGCTGATCAAACTGGCAAAAACCGATCGCTTGCTTGGTTTTAAAGCCTCGACCGGCGATCGCGACTTACTAGTTGTGGAAACGAATCGCGGTGCCCAGAAGACCATTTCTACTGCTAAATACCGCGTCAACTCACGTGGCGGTCGTGGTATCGAAGTGCAAAAGAATGGCAAAATTGCCACCGTGATTTCGGAACAGCCAGGTGCACCGGAGGCGTTGCCGGAAGCGGAGTGATCCTGGGTAATTCCCTTTGCGCATCCAAAGTGGCCACCCTAAATCTGGCCTGATGAAAATATCGAAAGCGAGCCAATGTGCGTAGGTGAGTGAGGACAGCAACTGCACGGATTCTTTTGCTCCCTCTCCCTAGTACTCTGGGGAGAGGGTCGGGGTGAGGGGCCGACTTAGCCGGTGCGTCTGCCCCTCACCCCCAACCCCTCTCCCCCGAGTACGTGGGCGAGGGGAGTGACTTTCCCGGGTGAACTGCTCTGCGGATCAATCAAATTTTCATCAGGCCACCCCCGACCCCTCTCCCCCGAGTACGTGGGCGAGGGGAGTGACTTTCCCAAACGATCTGCGTGACGGATCAATCAGATTTTCATCAGGGCAGGGTTAGGCCGTGGGGCAGGACTTCCGGATGGAAATGATAGCAACTCGATAAACGGGGTGAAGACCATGAGTCTGGACGCTCTTGTAAGCGGTGACGATAGCGATTTGGAGCCGCCGCTCATGGCGCAGATGTGCGATGGGCTGGAGTTGCTAGGGCGCGCGGCGAAGTTCGTTCGCAGCGCCGGCTTGGATTTGTGAACTTCGCTATCGAGATCAATGAACTGAATGACTTGGGTTTCACTTCCAACGATCTCCGCTGGCTGATCGCCAAGGGCCACCTCTCACACGCTTGCGAAATCAACGCCGTGACGAACGAGAGTCGGTCGTTCAAGGACAGTCATCAGTCCCGATTCACTGCCGACTCGTGTTTCGTGTTACCAGAACTTGGGGTCCAGTTCGTGCGACTTGGCCTGTTGGAGCCCTGGCGTGCCGCCGACCCCCAAGGCGTGAAACAGATCGAGCCGCTGCGGGCAGAACTAGCCGTTCACACCTACCGTGTTGAACCCGCTGGGCGTCAACTGCATGCGCAACTTCCTAGTGTACGGCAATATCGCCTGGGGACCGCGGACCTTGAACGGTGCCGACTAGCAGTCGTCGGAGTGGAAGTAAATCTCGGTGAGGCGATTGGCCTTGTTCCTCGAAGAGAGTTTGTACCGCGGCACGCAATGGGTGGTCTTCGAGCCCAACGTCGAACCGCTGTGGGCACAGATCCGCTTGAACCTCGGCGCGTTTTTGCAGAATCTGTTTCGCCAAGGTGCGCTTCAAGGCATGTCGCCGCGCGACGCTTACTTCGTCAAGTGTGACAGGGAGACTACGACCCAGAACGACGTCAATCTAGGAATTGTCAACATCGCCGTCGGCTTCGCGCCGCTGAAGCCAGCCGAGTTCGTCGTCATCCAGATTCAGCAGATGGCCGGCCAGATCGCAACCTAAGGAGCAACCCCTCATGGCACAGTTCAGCGTCAACGCGCAGCGTTTCGACCCCTACAGGAACTTTAAATTCCGCGTCAAATGGGACGGCAAATACGTCGCCGGGGTGAGCAAGGTCGGTTCGCTCAAGCGGACGACCGAAGTTGTCGAGCATCGCGAAGGTGGCGATCCGAGCAGCGGTCGGAAGTCCCCCGGCCGCTCAAAGTACGAAGCCATCACGCTGGAGCGCGGCGTAACTCACGACTCGGCGACCCGGCGCAGTTTTGGCGAGTTGCGGACGCAAACGAAGTATCGTCGCCGGAAGAACTGACGAATGAAATTGGCCGCTGCATTATCATTTCGCTACCTCAGTGAGAACCCGCTCGTGCTCCAGAACCTGCTTGGCATTCGACTTTTGATATTCGTCGGCGATTGCGTGCCGCTGCCCGCGCCCTACGAGGTCACCTGCGCGCTGCAACAACTCGATGTGACCAACGACTCGGGCCAGGGGGACGGTTTTCAGATAACGTTCAACCTGGCGCGGAGCGGGCTGGCGGACTACGCGTTGCTCCAAAACGGCACTGTCGATCCGATGAAGCGGATCAATATCTCCGTGCTGCTAGGGGCGGTCCCCGAAGTGCTGAGCGACACGGCCTACGACAGAGCCGACCAAGGTCCACTTCGTCGCACACCTGACCGGGGAGGGCACCAGCGACCCCGCGCCAGTTCGCATTGTCAGCGTGCGACTGAAAAATCCAGACCAGAACCCTCGGAATGACGAGTGGCTAACGTTAGCTGAACTCAAGTCCAGCGTGGCCATGCTCTGCGACCGAAGGATCGAAAAGGACACCGTGGAAGATCCCCGGCCCTCGACAAATGGCAGGGTGATACGGGGACAACCAACGTGTTTTGTCACGGCCGAAGTTCCTTATCCGATACTTCCTTCTGAATTTAACGACGTGGGGGAGCTACAACTCAATGTGGACCGTCTGATCGGCTACCGACCTCTCGTTCTTCATAGCCGCGTCAGCGCCGAGGTACAGGATGATTCGCCACCGCAGCCAGGCGA
The DNA here is from genome assembly GCA_038215215.1 of Pirellulales bacterium. Taxonomy (GTDB): domain Bacteria; phylum Planctomycetota; class Planctomycetia; order Pirellulales; family Pirellulaceae; genus Aureliella. The sequence goes on along the minus strand of JBBQRC010000270.1, from coordinate 2,232 downwards.
TGACAAACCACGTGGCCAGATCAACTGGATACCGGATCTGGCCGTGTTAGAGTTTCTCCGACGCGTGCTGGGGCGTCTCAAAAACGTGGGACCGACTCCGGATGGCGTCCTGCTCCGCCTGACGCTCAAGGGCAACTTTATCTGGAGCAAGGAAGCGCAAACGTTGTTCAAGCAAGGCACGCCGGGCGGCTACTTGGATGGCGAGTCGTTCCGTGCGCCGGGGAATCCGAACCTCTTGTTTCCCAGACACGATAGCGAGACCCGTCCGAGGAAATCCAGATCTTTGACTGCCGTTTTCTTCGCAAACGACAAAACTTAAATTGATACACCCTGAAAATCTTTAACTCGCCTTGAACTGCTTGGAGTACATGTCCGACGAATCACACGTTCGCATAATGTCTAGCCGTTGATCTGCCAAGCTCGCCGCTAACTCGATTACGATTCGCTTTCAGTCGATCTCTGGCTTGACTTGCCGATAATGGCACTAGGTTCAAACCGCCTCAGCAGCCAGGCAAGAGACGTCGTCCTGTAAGCCACTTGCCTGTGTCCAGTCTTGAACGCTTTTGATTACCAAGTCGAGAGTATCCTGCAGCGTGCCGTTTTTTGAATTTTGAGCTAACTTGATTACGCGCTCTAGTCCGAATGGCTCACCTTGCGAGTTCTCTGCCTCAGTCAGCCCGTCGGAGTACACTAACAGACGATCATACGGCATCATCTGTAACTCTATTTCTTCAAATTCAGCGTCTTCGAACACGCCAAGAAGTGGCCCTGTCGATCCGAGTTTTTTTACCGATCCATCACGACTGAGCAGAAGAGATGGATTGTGACCGCCAGAGGCATAACAGAGTTTTTGCGTTTCTAAATTCAAAACTCCATACATCATTGTGAAGAACTTCTCACCGCCCAAATCGACGAAGAATCTTTGATTTAATTGAGTGAGCACTTCATGTGGCGGCACGATTCTATAGCCGGGATGAGTGTTTAATCGTTCCCGTATTAACGAAGACGCGTTCGATGTGGTTGTCAACAGTCTACTAAGGGCCACCGCAAGCAAAGCGGCTGCTACGCCGTGCCCGGCCACATCGAGAAGATAGAGCGCAACAAAACTTCGATCCAATGGTACTACGTTTAAAATGTCGCCACCCAATTCGTCGCATGGGCAGTAATTCCAAGCGAATCGGCCTTGTTCGACACTTGGCAGTCGCGTAGGCAAGAGCGAACGCTGCACACAGGCCGCAGAACTTAATTCACGCTTCATTTGAGCGTTTGAAAGGCTGAGCTTTCTTTCAAGCTCGATAATTCGTTTGCCGGCATTTAATCGAACCCTTAACTCATTTGGCTCGAAAGGCTTCGACAAAAAATCGTCCGCGCCCGCATCCATGCCCAATATCAGGTCCTGCAGTTCCGATTTGACCGTAAGCAATATGCTGTAAACGTAATAACTTGGCTGTGAGTTTCGAATTCTCTTTAGCAAATCTAACCCATCTACGTCCGGCATCTGCCAATCGGAGATCACGACTGAGTATTCGTCTTTCTGAAACATTTCCCAGGCGCACTCCCCACCATTTGCCATTGCAACATCATAGCCCCAACTCGAAAGTTGGCGATGCAGAAATTCCAAGGCGATTCGATCGTCGTCAACAATCAAAACTCTCATATCGCACGCTCGTTCTCTGGCAACCACTGTGAAATGAAACTACTGAGTTCTTGTTGCAATCTGCGAATGGCTAGCTCAACTGCCTCCCACTTCTCTCCAGCCACGCTTATACGCCCTTCACGCACACCGGATTCCATTACTTCCAATCTATCACACGCTGAGATCGAAGCCAGATTTTGCAACATGCCCTTTAGGCGATGAATCAAGTTGGTAAGCGACCCGATGTTTGACGAGGCAATGGCAGATTGAATTTCCACCTGAACTTTACGATAGTCCTCTTCGAACATCGTAACTATTCGACGGAGGAAAGGTATATCGTTTCCTATGCGTCTCAATAATTCTGCTTGATCAAAGGCTACCATCGAGTCCGACGCAACTCCCATATCCCGAGGTGGATCGACTGAAACTCGTTCCAATTCACGCAATAATGCATGCGGTTTGATGGGTTTCGTCATATAGCCGTCCATACCGGCCGCAAGACACTGATCTTGATAACCTTGCAGAGCGTGCGCCGTCAGCGCAAATATCTTTACATGTCCCCCTCGCTCTGCTTCTATCCTGCGGATCTCTCTCGT
>JBBQRC010000269.1:0-6834 GCA_038215215.1 Pirellulales bacterium | reverse complement strand
AACAATCGAGGCGAGTCCCACTACCGTGCCATGTTTGACGCGACGGCCAGCACCGATCGCTTAATCGAACTCATTCTGCAGGAAGATAAGGATGTACTGAAGCAGTTGCTGACCACCGACAAGGTCGTGGCTACCAACGCAGATCGTGTTTACTTTGGTAGGCAGCGTTCCCGAGAAGAGAGAGCCGCGTCGGTTGCGGCTGAGAAGCAAGCGAACCCAGAAAAAGAACTGCCGAAGTCAAAAGAAAAGAAGAATCGAGACAACGTTAATCACGGCGTCACGGAGGCTGAACTGTCAGGTCCAGAGACCTATGCTCGTGTGAGTCGACGCAGTTTCGGCAACGGGTCCATGCTTCCGGAACGTATTCTAGCTACGGCCCCCGACGGTGAACGACTCGGCATCCTGACCCATCCTAGTTGGCTTGTTTCGCACTCCGATGCGATGGACAACCATGCGATTCGGCGCGGTCGATGGATTCGCGAACGCCTGCTGGGCGGCGGCATTCCTGACGTGCCAATCACGGTCGATGCGATGCTTCCCGATGAACCCAAGAACACACTGCGTGAGCGGATGCGGGTGACGCGAGCAGACTATTGCTGGACGTGTCACAAGAAGATGGATCCGCTGGGGCTGCCATTTGAGATGTACAACCACGCTGGCCTGTATCGGCTTACCGAACAAGACGAACCCGTTGACACGTCGGGCGAGATCATCGATTCCGGCGACCCGGTGCTCGACGGTAAAGTCGCTGACGCGATTGAGATGATTCGCAAGCTGGCTGAAAGCGAACGCGCCGAACAAGTCTTCGTCCGCCACGCCTTTCGATTTTGGATGGGCCGTAATGAAACGTACCATGACGCGCCGATTCTCCAGCAAGCGTATCACGCTTACAAAGACAACGGCGGCAGCATGAAAGCACTGCTAGTCTCCCTGCTCACCTCCGACGCTTTCCTCTATCGTACGAGGAGTGCTCCAGCGGCTGTTGCTCGGAATTAGTTGGACTCCAGCGCTACATCTCGGGTGAATCCCAGTCTTTTCCATAGTCGTATAGCGGATAGGATGTCCAGATTCGTGACGCTTTTTCTCGTCCCATTTCTTGATTCGCGATGCGGTTCGGGATGTCTGCGGTCCGGCTCGCACGAATAAACAAGTTACTCAGCCATGAAACACACATTTACACTCCACTTGAAAAACAACCTCATACCCATCATCGCCCTGCTGCTGGCTCCGCTGGCCGCGGTGCAGGCGGCCGACTCGGCGCAAGCCGCATTAAGGCCCAACATCATCCTCTTTATCGCCGACGATGTGAGCTGGAGCGACCTCGGCTGTTATGGCAACCGTGCTGCACGCACGCCCAACATTGACCAGCTTGCAGCAGGCGGGCGGCGTTTTGACGAAGCTTATCTGACCGCCAGCAGTTGCAGCCCGAGTCGGTCGAGCATCATCACAGGGCGTTACCCGCATAACAACGGGCGTGCTTCCGAGCTGCACCAACCGATCACGGCGCATCTGCCGTGGTTCCCGCGATTATTACGCGAGGCGGGCTACTATACGGCGCTCGTGGGGAAGAATCACATGAGTTCTGAAAAAACCGCGCTAGGCGAAACCGCGCAGCCGCCGGCCTTCGACCTCATCGGTGATGGCGACGCGCCGGGCAACAAAGGCGGCCATGCGACCTGGGTGCAGACCGTGCAGGAGCGGCCCAAGGACAAACCGTTCTTCTTCTGGTTCGCCTCGAAAGACGCGCATCGGGCTTGGGATGGGGACACGGACTGGGTTGAGGAGCGCTACGGGCCGAAACATGATCCAGCGAAGGTTACGGTGCCGCCCTTTCTCAGCGACGATGCGGCGACACGTCAAGATCTCGCTTCGTATTACAACGAAATCACGCGATTTGATTACTTCATCGGCCAAGTCGTTGCAGAGTTAGAAAAGCAAGGCGCGCTGGCGAATACGCTTATTCTGGTGATGGCGGACAACGGCGCGCCTTTCCCGCGCGCGAAGACGCGGCTGCACGACAGCGGCATGAAGACACCCTTCATCGCGCACTGGCCAGCCGGCATCGCGAAAGCAGGCACGCCTTCGCAAAGCTTGGTCAGCGCCATCGACATCGCGCCCACCGTGCTCGGCCTTGCCGGAGTTCCCGCCGCATCGACGATGCAGGGCGTGAGCTTCTCCCCCGTGCTCGCCGCACCCACGGCCCAAGTGCGCCGCTATGCGTTCTCCGAGCACAACTGGCACGACTACGAAGCGCACGGACGGTCAATCCGCACCGGAGGTTTTTTCTACCTGCGCAACAACCGCCCGCTGCTCGCCTGGCAAGGCCCGGCGGACTCTGTGGCATCCCCATCGTTTCAGCAACTCCGCGCCGCGCGCGATGCGGGCAAGCTCACTCCGGAGCAAGCCGACGTCTTCCTCGCACCACGCCCTATGGAGGAGCTCTACCGCACCGACACTGACCCCACTCAGATGCACAATCTCGCCAACGACCCCGACTATGCTTCAACGAAAGCGATGCTCGCTAAGCTGCTCGATGAATGGACAGAGTCGACGCACGACAGCGTCCCCACAGACCTGAGCAAAGACACGTTCAACCGCGAAACGGGCAAGCCATTGCTCTCCGGCAAGGAAAGCAAACTCATCCCGCGCGGCACACCCGCCGGTGCAGACCGCGATGCCTCACACACCAATGCACCGGGGCCACGATGAACTTCACAAGTCACATTAATCAATGACAAACCCAACGACGTTCACTTCCCCCACATCGTATTCAGAAGTTTCGGATGTCATCCTGATCGGTAGCGGCATTATGTCGGCTAGTCTGGGAGCCATGCTGAAACGCCTCGATCCACGCCTAGTCATCCGGATCTTTGAGGTCACTGAGGGACTATCGCAAGAAGCATCCGATGGCTGGAACAATGCGGGGACCGGTCATGCTGGCATCTGTGAGATCAGTTACACGCCGACGCGCGATGCGGATGGCAGTGTGAATGTTGAGCGGGCGTTGGCGATCTTCGAACAGTTCGAGCACTCACAGCAGTTCTGGAGCCATGCGGTGGCCACTGGCATGGCTGGTGACCCGAACGAGTTCATTCAATCCATACCCCACATCGCTTTTGTGCATGGCGCGGATGATGTAAACTTTCTTCGTGATCGGCACGCTGCCATGGTGCAGCATCATTTCTTCAAGCCGATGGAAATCACCTTGGATGCGTCTGTTATTGGAGAGTTGACGCCATTGATCATGGAGGGCCGTGCTCCCGCGCCGGTTGCTGCGACCAAGATGGAAAGTGGTACGGAGGTCAACTTCGGCAAGCTTGCACGTACGCTGCTCAGTTGGCTGGGTGAACAAGCAGGTTGCCAAGTTGCCACAGGGCATCGCGTGAACCGACTACGTCGCGACGGCCAGCAGTGGCTGGTGACGGAGACCTGTTTGCAGTCAGGCGAAAAGCGTTCGCACCGAGCTCGATTTGTATTTGTGGGAGCAGGTGGCGGCAGCCTACCCTTGCTTCAATCGACGGGGCTAGCGGAAGTATCGGGGCTAGGCGGATTTCCAATCGGTGGCCAGTGGTTGGTTTGTGATGATCCTCAAATATGCTCCCGTCACAGCGCGAAGGTCTATGGAGCCACGCCCCCTTCGTCGCCCAGTCTTGGCGCTCCGCACCTAGATACCCGCAGGCTCGATGGTGGTCGTCAGTTGATGTTTGGTCCCTTTGGCTCGTGGACCACTCAGTTTTTAAAGCAAACCGGGCGTTGGACCGATTTACCTTTTTCCGTTCGCGCAGGCAATCTCGGTACACTCCTTCGGTCCGGAGTGCGCAATCAGTCTTTAGTGCGTTATCTCCTCAAGCAGGCCTTGCAAAGCATGGAAGATCGCCTGACCGCACTGAGGGACTATTATCCGCTGGCCAGAAAAGAGGACTGGCGCCTGGTCGAAGCAGGCATCCGCGTTCAAACGATTAAGAAAGCGGATCGCGGTGCGGTCTATTTCGGAACCGAAGTTTTCCAGGCCGCCCAGGGTACGCTCGCCGCGCTTCTGGGTGCTTCGCCGGGAGCGTCGGTCTCGGTGAGCATCGCTCTGGAAGTCATCAAAACTTGCCTACCAGAACTTCTGTCTTCGACCGAAGGTCGCGCTCGCATGAAGGAGATGCTACCAACATTTGACCAAGACTTGAAGCAGCCAATCAACGCCGGTCTGTACGAGAAAACGAGCCGGCAATTGCGCGAGAACCTTCAGCTCGGTTAATTTCACAAATGGGACGACCCGCCCCTTGGCACTCCATTTTTCTGGTTTATCGGTGACGTAATACACGCCGTCGACCTCGATAATGTCGCTCGGATCTCGACATATCACGCCTGGTTCCGCACCAATGCCTTCAACTGCTGTATGTGTGACCGAGACTGTGTGTTCCGCTGGGCTCGCACATGGGCACGGGAGGAGACAAAAGCAAGAAAATCGGGGCAAGAAGATTGCAGACAGATCAGGCAGAGATGATTATCTCGAGCAGCACCTGAAAAATTGCAACTTGACATCACCTGGAAATACCTTTACTTCAAAGCACTAGGCCGTTTGACTTCAGAACAGATGCAAGCCGCTATGGAGGACGCTGGTAGCGACGTCATCCACTACTTTACCGCCAAGTCGGAGCTCGTGTACTTCGCAGACTCCACCTATGCCATCAGCAACCACTGGGGCTCACGATCCACCGAAACCTTCCAAAGCAAGATCGCACGCTGCACCTCGGTTTCAATCCGTTGCGAACCGATGGCTTAGCTATCCTTTTTGAATATCACTTATCCAGAATGATTTCCTATGTGTAACCAAATGCAACCGGACGAGATTCTTTTCCTTGAGCGCCACAAGATTCCTCTTAGCCAGCTCTACGATCTTGTTGGTCGCACAGTTGATTCTTGCTATGAAGAAATGGTCGCAGAGGAAAAACTATTTGGTTACAACGCCGCTTCCTGCACCGCCGGAGTAGGGCATAAATTTGTAACACGCACTGGTCACTGCATTCAATGCGAACCCAGTGGGCCCAAATGTATTGCAGAGATTAGGCGGAACCATGGACCGGGTGATGTCTATATCGCGGGCTCCATTTCAACGTCCCTGATCAAAGTAGGCTCAGCAAATAGTGCCGACAAAAGAGTTCCCGTATTAACTGCTTTAGGATACGGGGGCGCGTCCGACTGGCGTAAGCTGTATGTAGTTCGTTCGATTGCGAACGCGGGCAAGGTGGAATTTGAAATCCATGCAAAGTTGGAGAAGTATCGGATCCGGGATATAAGCTATTTGAAGGAGGGAAAGCAGCAGGTGTGCAACGAGCTCTTCTCCTGCTCGCAAGAGTCAGCTTTGCTGGAATTAAAAGCACGCGCTCCGAAGGGAAGCAAAATCGCTTCGCTGCTAAACTCGGAGCTTGCCAAGTACAGCTTTCCAGATCGCCCGCCGGCGCAGCGTTAGCTAGTCTATTTTGCCGGAGTTTCTGAAGCTAGGCTTGAATTTCTACAGCTAGCTTTGTGTCGCAATCAGCGTAAATTTGAGCAAGTTTTTATCAGTACCCCCGAGAGGATTCGAACCTCTGACCGACGGATTAGAAATCCGTTGCTCTATCCAACTGAGCTACGAGGGCAAGTGGGTGTGCTGGGCTGCCGATTCTAACGCGGAGCGGCTTGGTGAGAAAGTCTGCGGCCTGTTTTCGCAGCCCGTTGGGGTGGTGCCCACATTTCGGCTATTCTTCAGGTGGCTGCTCTACTCTTCTGGTGGCTGCTCTACTCTTCAGGTGGCTGCTCCTTGCGGAAGACGGCGACTATGTCTTCGACCGGGATGACAAACAGTTGATTGTCGGGCTCAAAGTCGACGGGAATGGCATTTTTGGGATGGAAAAGGATTTTGTCGTATTGTCGCAGCGGCATGTCTTTATCGTGGGCGACTTGCCGACTTATGGTCACGATGCGACCGGTAATCGTAGGAATTTCAGCCGCATCCGGCAGCGCGATCCCCCCTTTTGTTTCGCGTTTGGGCTCGTCTTTGCGAACGAGAACCCTGGCCCCAATGGGCTCGATGTACTGCAGTGGACTGGATTTCTTGGCCATTACCGACTTCATAAAAAAGTGCGTCTACGATTTGAATTCGAACGGCGAATGTGATTGCAAAGCTACTTGACGCCCTGCTTTGCGGCAAGATACCCGCTAACAACCTGCCGCATTTGTGCCACATAATGGGCCGATTAAAGGGTGGCGGAGTCGGTCTGCGAGCTCATTCGATAATTTCTCATCGCTGGAACGGACAGTTGCTCTTGAAAGAACTGGCAGTTTTGCGATACTTGCCCGTTTCGAAAATCTAAACGCGACGCGGGCCTGAATTCCACGGGCCTGAGTCGAGTATGAGCACTTCCTGACAGGGTAGCGGTCGGAACAGTCCATGAGTGAAACTATTGAAGTGAAAAGACGCGATGCCGTTGGTACGCGCGCGGTCCAAAAATTACGCAGCCAAGGTATGGTGCCGGCGGTTTTGTACGGCCACGGTGAAGAAAACGTCAACTTGTGCGTCCGCAAGGATGCCTTGGGCCTCGTTGTTCGACACGGCTCCAAGATCTTGTCCTTGACCGGTGATATCACTGACACGGCGTTGCTACGGGAAGTTCAGTGGGACACGTTTGGTGTGGAGATCCTGCACATCGACCTCAATCGCGTTTCACAATCGGAAACGGTAGAAGTGACGCTGCCTGTCGAATTGCATGGCGAAGCGCCGGGAACCAGCGAAGGTGGGCAGTTGAATTTCGTGACTCACGAATTAACAATCGAATGCCCCGCCGCAGCAATTCCAGACCAATT
>JBBQRC010000268.1:0-6835 GCA_038215215.1 Pirellulales bacterium | reverse complement strand
CCTTTCCGAAGACGATCCGCAATTTCAGCGCGTGGTGAACCTACATCAGTTCGCCTCCGCTTTGAATAGGTTCCAGACCTCCATTGATGACTCACTAAGCAAACGTATCGGCGGCGAGTCGATGTTTGTCGGTCCGCATCAAATAGCGATTATTGAAGCAACGCCCGAAGGGCTGAGCATTCGACATCAAGGTGCCAATGAACATTTTGAACGGGCAGCCATCCCCAGCAACCTCGAGCAGACCTTGGTTGACCTCGAATTAGGCCTCTCCACACCTCTAAATCAACTAGCCAAAGCCGCTGGTCTACTGACGCACCCCAAACTTTCGGTGCAAGGTCTAGAACTCGCGAAAACCTGGCTGAGTGAGGCGATCGTGGCGCAGATTATTCAGGAAGACTTTGTACAGCTCGTGGATTTGATTGCACAAAAAAAAGCACCAGAGACTGCGTTCCTGGGTCCTATCGTGGAGCCGCTTAAGGAAAACATCGATGCCGATATTGCCCCCACGCATACCTTTTCACGGAAACTGCAAGGCGCGGTTGGTGCCGTCGATGCCATGTATTTCCTACCCCCCAATGTCCCATTTGCGAAGCTAACCTCGCTGATGGGCTCCAGCTCGAATTTTCAGGGCTTTGGGCAATCGTTAGTCAATTTCTGGGATGTCGATTCCGGCACCAAGACACAGCGAGACTCAATCAAGGGACCCCTATGGGCCTGCGATGTTTCCGCCAACGGCCGCATCTTCGTGACGTTGGGACACACTTCTCCACAGACGAATTTGCGAGTGTATGCATTGCCCAGCGTAAATCCAATGTATCAGATGAGCGATTTTAAAGATCAACGTTCCGCAATCGTCCTCTCCCGAGACGGGCGAACGCTTGCCGGTTGTGGGGCGGAGGAGGCCTTCATACGCTGGAACCTGCAAGCCAAATCGGAAGTCAGCCGGCTTGTCGCTAAGAAACCGGTCGGCCAGGAAAACGTGGCTGCTATCGCCGTGCGCAATTCGATGGATATGGTCGCTGTAGCCGCCAAAGACGGCAGCCTCCGCGTGTGGCACACCTCGGATGGTCGTGAACTGGCTGTATTGTCCGAAGCGTCGCAAGCAAGGTCCGACATTAGGCTGCTGCGGTTTAGCCTAGGTGGCAAAAAGCTCTGCGCAGTATTTCAAAGTGGTGTTACTGAATTGTACGATCTCTCTGAATTCATACTTGAAAATTCATTTCGGGCCCACGCGGCGCCCATCGTCGCCGCCAGTACGTCCGCAAATTCCAGATTTTTGGTAACCACCGATTCGCAGCGAAATATTCGGATCTGGGATACGAACAACCTCACGCTAGTAGGGGGCTTTCGTGAAGAACTGAATAGCCCGATATCCGCTGTTGCGATCGACGACGCTGCAAACCTCGTAACCACTGGTTTCACGGACTCAAATATCAATTTGTGGAAAAAACAGTGAGCGAAGAAGCCCTTGATTTTGAGGAGTGGTCTGAGTCTGGCAAGGAAACTCCGGCTTCTGGGTCGATTACCGCACATGAACCCCAACGATTCCGCCCGATCAATCGACCACCGATGGCTATATTGGTCGTCTTCGACGATGGACTCAACACAGGCGAGGTTGTTCGCATCCGCCAAGATAAAACAACGCTTGGCCGGCAGGCTGATATATCCATTCCACACGATCCCGCAATTGCCGCGGTGCACGCTGAAATCGTCCGCAGCCAACAAGGAACGACATACCGCTGGACGATTCGCGATCTCAATTCCCAGTCGGGCGTGTTGGTCCGAGCGCGAAAGGCAAGACTGACCGATGGCCTGGAATTCTTGGCAGGTTCTCATAGATATCGCTACAGCGATGCGCCGACGCAGGCTACAGGCATAACCACATTGAGCGAGCGTCTCGCAGCGGGTAGTCTCCCCGGTGCCTCTCTACTCGCCTCGGACATTGTCTATCCTTCCATTCAACGCATAACAGCACCGGTCAGCGAGTCACTTTGGCTCATCTCGGGGGCCTATTGGATAGGGCGTGGCAAAGACTGCGCCGTGCACGTGCCCGCCGATAACCTCTTGGCGGAAGAACATGTGTGCATCAGTCAGGTGGACCGGGCGTGGCAAATATCCAGTCAAGGCGTCACCAACGGATTTTGGATTCGCATGCAGCAGCTGCATGTATCCAAGACTTGCACATTTCAACTTGGCGAACAGCGTTTTCGCCTCATTGTCGATTTTTAATTTCCTGATCCGTCAGGCTAGTCTTAGGGTCACTCCACGAATGCCAAATGTTTCCCGCCAAAACTAGACGCACGGGTAGTTGCCGCTAAATCGCAGGTGTGGCTTTGTTCTTCAGATAACTTGCAATCCAAGCTTGCTCCTCCGCTTGCAATGGTGGCTGGGGACTGACTGAATAGTCCACATCATTGCCATAGCGACCATTTTCGTAAGCTTGATTCACCAGCGATTGCAGCGGCAATAGCACATCCGGGTCTGTTGGCCGGAGAGGCACTCGAATTGTCGGCAGCGGTTGGCTGAAAGTCGCTGGATACACTTCGGCGTCTTCGGATGTCTCACCGCGCACAACGCAAATACGATACGGGCCTTTAAACCGCTCGGGGTAGATCTCGCGTTCGGCGGCCAGCACCCATGTCCCCTCGCGCAGCAGATCGATCTCCACGAGATTGACGCCCGCTTCCATGAATTGATTCTGTTTAGCCAGATATTGCTTGCGACCAGCAGCGGTGGCCTTATTCGCAAGACTAATAAACTCAATCGCGGTCACGACGCGCCGGTGAGCTTTCAAATCCACAATTTGAATAAAACGCAATGTTTGCGGTTCACTACGGCGGCGCACTTTGAAGGGTTGTTCCGATTCCAAGAGGTCAACGGTCGGAGCGGTCCCTGCGGCAGTGGCTAGCTTGGACTGTTGGAGGATCTGAACATCAGGCGAAATACGTCGTAACTTCCGGGACTCCTCGTCCGGTTCGAAGACTGATAAATACTCTTCAACCCGCGCTTGCAAGTCCGCTGGCAATTGCTTTTGAAGCGCATCCCGTGCGTAAGTAGTCAACGAAGTATGAATGTCGCCCCAATATGCTTCTAACCAGGGATTCATTCCCGGCAAAGGATTCGTCGTGAAGTTCATCACCTGGGTCACTCCGTAAAGGTCTGTCAGTACCTTTCTAATTATGCCCCGACAGGTGAACTTCGGCAAGCAAATGTTTCCATCGCTTCATGGCTAACTAATCAGTTCTGGGATGGGTTTGCCATGATCGACAATCGGAGTGGGGCGGCCATTAAAATCACGAATGAAGGTTTTGGAGGAATCGATGCCAAGATGATGATAGATCGTGGCCAGGAAATCACCGGCGTCACAAATGCGTTCGATCGAATCCTCACCGCGTTTATCGGTGGCTCCGATGAAACGACCTGTTTCAATTCCACCACCCGCCCAGATATTGGAAAATGCCCGCGGCCAGTGATCGCGGCCAGGTTGTTGAGTTCCCGCCGGCGCGCTGGCATCGCCAGCACCTGTGCTAGCGGCATAGCTGATCTTGGGTGTACGACCGAATTCACCGGTCACGACCACCAACACGCGTTTATCGAGTCCCCGTTGATAGATGTCTTCGATCAACGCCGAGACCGCTTGATCGTAGGCATGGGCTCGAAAACGCATCGCGTCGAAGACATGATGGTTGACGGCATGATCGTCCCAATTATGGACACGACCACACAGGGCACCACTTAAACTTGTCGTCAGCACTTCAACGCCCGCCTCGACTAAGCGCCGCGCCATCAACAGCTGCTGCCCCCACGCATTGCGACCGTAGCGATCGCGCGTGCGATCGTCTTCTTTGGAAAGATCGAAAGCATCCTTGGTTTTGGGGTTAGTGAGCAGCGTCATGGCTTGCGATTCGAACTGGTCCAATGCGCCGAGTTCACCGAGTTGGTCAAAAGAGCGTTCGAGCGTATCAAGTCGCTGCCGCAACGTCGTCCGGCGGGTCAGTCGCTGAACTTCACTTTGATCGGAAAGGCCAATATTCGGCACCGAAAAATTTGGTGAATTCGGATCTCCGGTGACGGTGAAGGGCGAGTACGCATCACCCAAGTAGGCGGGACCGTTGTACTCAAGCGGCGGATTGATACCCACGTACAACGGTAATGGATTGGTGCGGGCGCCGGCCAAAGAACGGACATAATTCGTGACGGTCATCCAATCGGGCAAACGCGGTTTTGGTTTGTCGCGCGTATCCGAGTCACCGGAGAGCATCTGCATGGAGCCTGCGGGATGACCGCCGGCAGTTTGCCGCATCGAGCGCAGGACCGTGAATTTATCCGCAATCTGCGCCTGCAGTGGCAGTAACTCGGTAAAGTGCATCCCAGCCACTTTTGTGGGAATCGTGGCAAAGGGTCCGCGGTACTCGCTTTCCGCCAGTGGCTTTGGATCATACGTATCGATGTGCGAGCAGCCACCCGGTTGCCACACCATGATCACAGCTGTCTTTTCGCTCGCTGCTTTCTCGGTCAGTGGACTTTGTGCTTTTAGTTTAAGAATACCAGGCAAACTTAAACCGGCGAAACCGGCTAACCCCAGTCGTATAAAACCGCGTCGTCCGCTCGCGCCAAACTGGTAAGGGCCGTCGCAAGAGCGTACATTCGATGCATTAAATAGATCGTTCATTTTGCCTCCAGCGGCGTAACGCGAATCGCAATGGGTTCAGAAACCACGAGGTCTACAATATCTCTCGGATTGGCCTTTTCGGTTGCGGCCTTAACTTGCGCCGCAGCAGTCGTCACTGCGTCCACGGCCACCTTCTGCTGCGCGATCAAGCCTTCAATCGCTTTCTCAAGCTCTGCCTTGCGTTCCGCCGCAGCCGTATTGGCCTGTTCCTGCAACAGCTTCAGCTCCGCTTCGACGTTAGCGACGGCTTGTTCAGCCTGTTTTTTTACCAGTTCAGCAATGCCAATGGCCTCGGGACAATAGCGATATTTGGCGACCGCACCGCCGTAAAAAGCGATGGCGTAATCACCGGGCGGAATCTTCAACGCACCCGTATCCAAGATCGCCTCCGCAGCGTCCGCGGCTAACGACACGTCGAATTGTGGTACGCGTTCAAATCCTTCACCGAGGACTTTGAGCTGCAATGTGGTTCCGGAAAATTCGCTGCGACGCGTCAGCACCAGCGGCAGCGTGAGTTTGTCACCCTGCTTCACTTCCCAGACTTTGTTTTCGGCTGCGGCAATCGACAGCGGAGCATTCTCAAAGCCACTCACCGATACTGGTACATCCGTCACCAGTCGTGGTTCTGGAATATCACTCCACGAATCCGGTACGGGCCATTCCATTTCTGCCATGCGGCACGGTCGCGTGACCTGAGTGCCTGCAATGTCGGCATGCCCGACAAACTGCACATTAGCAAGCGCTCTAGGTGCATCTTGTTGTGCAGTTACGAGCATCACACCTCGCGACTTCCCAGCCGCTATCTTCAGCCCCTGCGCCGCCACCCCTGCAGGCAATCCATGCATCGACAAATCGATATCGCCATCAAACCCATCCCGCCGAAGCGCAACCACCTCAAACGCCATGGTCGCGCCACCCCGCAAGGCTATCGGTTTGGAAAACGCACTGCGATCTCCATTTCGCAATTCCATGTGCAGAGGCCAAGCAACCAATGCAAAATCTGGCGTCGCCTGACGAACCACTAAACGATATACGTTGCGAGGGTCGTCGCGTGTCCCACCAAATAAGTCCGCAATCTGCAAGCGGTACAAGCCGTCCTCTTGAATTTCGAGTTTTCCGAGCACATCACCTGAACCCGCATCGTAGGGCGGGCCGTCGTAAGCGTATCCGTTGCTAGACACTTTAACGGGGCTGGGGATATCGCTAAACTCCGCCACATCGATAAGTTTCTGCGACGCGCCCGTGCCGGTAACGCGTTGTACCAAGACGGTCGCGTCAGTCGGTAGCCCCAACCTCTGGGAAGCTAATTCGACCCACCAAACTTCTCCTTTTTTGGCAGAGAACTCAAAGCAGTCGACATCTGCGGCTGGGGAAAAACTGCCCATGATATCGCAGGGCAAGGTAATCTTCTCCGTCTGAGGTTGGGCATTGTTGGGTTCGATTTCAATGGTGGCAGCCTGGGCAACCAAGCCAGCGGGTGGCCACGAAAAGGAACTAACCCCCTGCGTCGAAATGACCGTTGGCAACGGGGCGTCCGCAGTCAGTTCATGCAACGTGAGGCGATAAAAGAATTCAGCGCCACCTCGGAATGTCAATTCATGGACTTTGATCACCATCGGGCCATCTGCCGGGGCCGTGAAATCGAGCAACCCCCCACGGCGTTCCGCGACCAAGTCCTTACCCGCCGCATCGGCCACAATCAGTACTGCATCCAATTTGGAGTCGATCCCCTTGGCGGCGCACTCAACCACGTATCGTTTTCCCTGCTGCGCAGAAAATGTGTAATGGTCCACAGATTTCGCCGACATGACCGCGTTACAAGTCGTGTTGGTTGGCAGTGCCACGGCGGTTGCCAGCGTCGTGTTTGGCGAGGCCACTAATGTTTCAGGAAAAGTGCCCACGGAAAACACGCGTGAGGACGATATACCTAAGCGACTCATTACGCTTGCCTCATAAAGACCCGGCTGGCAATCTTGGGCAATCGCCACGACGTATTTACTCGGCTCTGGCTGCCCCGCAGTTTTTAACTTGCGAGTAGCGGTGATCCGTGGGTCGGAAAAGTAGAGTTCATCCGCATCGTCGATATTCTCACCCGTGATGCCAATTTCGACCTGGGCGCCAACCGTCCCGCCCATGGGCTTCGTCGTCAGCAACCGCGGTGCA
>JBBQRC010000267.1:0-6839 GCA_038215215.1 Pirellulales bacterium | reverse complement strand
GTTGAGTGGCAACTGGGCTGAGGTCACAGCCGATATTAGAGCAATTGTTGAATTAGCACATGCGTCGCATCGCAAGGTCAAAGTAATCTTCGAGAATTGCTACTTGCGTGACGAACAAAAAATTCAACTTTGTCGGATTTGCACCGAATTGAAGGCAGACTGGGTGAAGACTAGTACCGGCTATGGAACCGGAGGTGCGACCGTAGAAGATTTGCAATTAATGGTCAGCCACGTTGGGCCCGGCGTCCAAGTCAAAGCGGCAGGTGGCGTCCGCGACTTCGAAATGCTGGTGAAAGTCAAAAAGCTTGGGGTGACCCGTTGTGGTGCTAGCCGAACTCAGGCGATGCTTGATGCGGCTCGCGTCCACCTTGGACTACCGGCGATCGGTTTTTCGGAGGTGGCGCGGACAACGGGTTATTAAGCGGGGTCGGCGGTTTCCTCCGCGGTGGATGGAGACTCTCGGGCTCCCCAGAAGCCGCACGCTATTCATACTGGCGGACTGGTGCAGGTCGCCCAAAATGATAGCCCTGCGCGGAGGTGAATCCGATGGCTCGGCACACTTCCGCTTCGCCAGCCGTTTCCACTCCTTCAGCCAGCGGCCGAATTCCCAAATCCTTAACAAGACTTACCAGCGAAGCCAACATGCGTTGACGTTCTGGAGTGGCGGAGTCGATGTTGCGAATCATGGAAATATCGAATTTGAGGAAATCGGGCGGAGCTTCGACCAGTTCGCTCAAACGCGTTTGGCCTGCACCAAAGTCATCGTAGGCGACACCAATGTTGAGCTCGCGCAGTCGTAATTGCAGCTCGCGCATTTCGGCCGGATCGGTTACCGCCGCTTCGTGAATCTCTAGGACGATTGGCACATCTTGGCTGAGCTGTCGTGCGGTGGCCATCGAATCGAGGAGACCTTCACGACGAATCTCTAGCGGATGTGTGTTGACAAATAAGACCATTCCTTTAGGCAGTTCGAGACCTTCGCGAATTCCCTCCCAACGCAACATGCGGCTTAATTCGACTTCCATATTCAATCGCGAGGCGGCGTCAAACATGGCGGCGCATGATTCGAGCCCAAACAAGCGACTACGGGCCAGGACCTCGTAACCAATGTAGCGGCCTGTCAGCAGGTCAATAATGGGCTGGAAGAAAGGTGTCACGAGTCGGTTTTCCATCAGCCGATCGAATTGCACCAAGGCCAAAGCTTGGTCGCAAACGTCTTCTTGCACCGTATGGCAATTCGTCACGCGATCATCGCGTTTCACGCGGAAGGCAACATCTGCGAATTGAAGCAGATCTTCCTCGCGTAACGGCACGGGCTCTGTAGTGCGTCGGCCATTGACGTACGTTCCATTGGTACTTTGACGATCGATAACCCAAAGCTGGCCTTGCTCCATAGTCAAGTCAGCATGGTGACCTGAAATCGTTCGATGATTGAGCTGCATGGAGCTGCCGGGGCGTCGACCGACACTGAACGGACTGGTTTGCACACACACATTCTGTTCGTCACAAGCAGTGGTCGAAGTTCGCAAGAGCATCCAAACCGACTGAATCTCATCAACCGGAATGGCGGATCGCTCGGCTCCATCAAGTTGAATCGACACAGAAGATTCCATAATTGTAGGGTGTGGGCGTGAGAACGAACGGGACGGGGCAAGTTCGGAGTGCTACCCTCCAAACTCAACGTGCTCTGTAGTCCTCCAAACCTAGTTTCTCGCTAAGGACAAGGCGGAAAAAAATGTAGGGGTTTAACAAGAAAATGTGCAATTGTGCGGGTCGAAAGGAAGGTCGCTGTTGGCACGGTCGATCTAGTTGAGGCCGGATTCGTGTTATAGGCCGCACAGCACCTCTTGTCGCTAAAGTTTAACTCGCCAGGCCGACTATTTCGTCTAACTTCGAATCAATCGATAGCTTCCAAGTCGATCGTTGTCGTACGATTCTGGGGAAAATATTGCGGAAGCTCTCAGCTCTCAAGTAGTGTTAAAATCTCCATTGGGTAGTGCAGAAAATGGCCGAAAATCGACGTTCGCAAATGCTCAACACCGACACTGCATCATTAGGCGTCTCGCGACAATCGCTCCCGACAGTCTTGCATGATGATAGTTTCTGGCCTGCTGAACCGACGTCGATCGAGGATGCTGGGATTAGCGACACGTTCGTCGAAGCGTTGATCTGCCAGCTGTTACTCAGCGTCGGGACGCTGAGTGGACGTAAGATCGCAGAGCGAATTGGGCTTCCATTTGGTATTGTTGATTTGCAATTAGCCGGACTGCGTACTCGCCAGCATGTGGCGCATGCGCGCACTGCTCCGCTGAACGATTTCTATTACAGCTTGACGGACAACGGGCAAAAGAGGGCCATCTCGGCGCAACGCGTCTGTAGTTATGTCGGGCCAGCTCCGGTCCCTCTTTCCGAATATCTCTTGTCAGTCGAAGCTCAGGCAAATCAATATTCACCCATCGGTCGCGACCAACTCCTGCAGGCTCTCTCAGCCATCACCTTCGAGCGTCATTGGCTCGACTTTTTGGGACCAGCCATCAACAGCAACGGTGGCATTTTTCTGTATGGACCTCCAGGTAATGGCAAAACGACTTTGGCAAAATGCCTTACCAAACTTCGCGGTGATGGGATCTGGATCCCTTATGCCATTATCGAAGATGGAGTCATCATTAAACTGTTTGATCCCACCTACCATGAATTAGAACAAGCTGCTGAAGATCCTTCGGCTCTGGTGAATTTGCAGGATCACGACCGCCGCTGGGTGCGGATTCAGCGACCGACGGTGGTAGTCGGAGGCGAACTGACGCTCGATAATCTCGAGATTCGGCATGACTCGCGGAGCAACACCTGCGAAGCGCCAATTCAAATGAAGAGCAACTGTGGCTGCCTTCTCATCGATGATTTTGGAAGACAACGCGTAGCTCCCTCCGAATTGCTCAATCGTTGGATTGTGCCCCTCGAAAGTCGCCAAGATTACTTGACATTGCCCACGGGAAAAAAAGTCTGCATACCATTTGAGCAGGTCATTCTGTTCTCCACCAATTTGCAGCCCCACGATTTGGTCGACGAAGCGTTTTTGCGGCGGGTGCCATTCAAAATTGAAATTTGCGATCCTTCCGCTCCCGAGTTTGTCGAGCTGTTTCGACGCGGCTGTGCTGAGATGGGGTTTCCATGGCGCCCAGAGGTTGTCAAGCAACTCGTCGAAGGCTACTTCAAACAAGCCAATCGCCCGCTGAGAAGGTGCTACGCGCGTGATTTGCTCAGCCAGGTCCGCGCCTACTGTACCTACCGTGGCGAACCACTCGACTTGCGTTTGGACTACTTGCAACATGCATTCCGAAACTACTTTGGCTGCCTCTCCGGCCATGGCTTAGACCAAGCGGTCGCGGCTCCCACCCCGCCCGTAATCAACTATTCTGCTCCGCTTCCATCCATCCAAGTGATTCACGGTTTGGACGTTGCTTCAGGGGCGGATGGAATGAGCAACGCGACGCAGCAATTGATCCTGCCTGTGGCCTGACTTAAAAAATTCGAGTCACTTTAGCCCCTAACGTCCTTCCTGAGTTCGCCATGATGACACATATGACAGGTCCCATTAAAGCGGGTGTGGAGCCGATCCCCGGCTATACACTATGCCACCGACTGGGCGCGGGGGGCTTCGGCGAGGTCTGGTTGGCCGACGCTCCAGGCGGATTGAAGAAGGCGATTAAACTCGTCTATGGTACGCTAGAAGAGGACCGAGCCAATAGCGAATTGCGTAGTCTGCAGCGCATTCGTCAGGTACACCATCCGTTCCTGTTATCACTCGAACGCATCGAAGTCGTCAACGGGCAGATAATCATCGTGACCGAGTTGGCTGAATGCAGCCTTGTGGAACGCTTTCAGCAATATCGACGTAAGGGGCTGCCCGGCATACCGCGTGAAAATCTGCTCGACTTCCTGCGTGATGCCAGTGACGCGCTCGATTTTTTGTCGCAAAAACACGACCTTCAACATCTGGACGTCAAGCCCGGTAACCTGTTGATTATCGCCGATCGAGTCAAGGTCGCCGACTTTGGATTGGTCAAAGATCTACAAGATAATAACCAGTCCCTGGTCGGTGGACTTACTCCTACCTATGCTGCACCGGAGATTTTTGACGGTCACCCAGATCGTCGTAGCGATCAATACTCGTTGGCAATCGTTTATCAGGAATTACTGACTGGACAAATGCCCTTTGCCGGGCGCACAACCGCAGAGTTGGCCAGACAGCATCTCAGTCAGCAGCCGAATCTGGAAGCTTTGCCTCCGGCAGATCGCCCCATTATCGCTCGCGCATTGGCTAAGAATCCGCTGGATCGTTTTTCAAGTTGTCGGCAATTGATCGATCAGCTATCGCGAGTCCGTGTAGCTGCGCCACTAGTTACCAACAACACTACAGCGCTGCCGTCTAGCAAAGATACTTTGTCACTGGCTACCACTGGCCAACCTATCACCTCGACTTCTGCCTCTCTCAACGGTTCTCAGAAAGTTCTGCCGCCACTTGAGGTAGCTGATTCGTGTCAGGGCTGGTTGGCACCCCGCTGTGTCTTCATTGGTCTCGGCGGAGTAGGCAGCGGCGCCATAGCAGAACTCTACAAACGCCTGCACGTAGATGTTGATACAGCCCGCCATGTTAAAGAACATGAATGGCTGGCCATTGACACCGATTCGGCGTCGCTGGACGCAATCACTCGAGCGACGGATATTGGTTCATTTCCTGCTGCGGATGCGACACAAATTCAGCTCTTCCGCCCTCAAGAATATCGCAAGTCACCTCCAGAATTATTTCGCTCGATGTCCAGGCGTTGGCTCTACAATATTCCGCGATCGTTGCAGACAGAAGGTGTGCGTCCACTCGGGGTCCTGGCGTTTCTCGACCACTACGAGCAGCTCAGGAGAACGCTACAAGGCAAACTTAGCGAACTCGTCAAATGCACCCAAGAGGACCAAGCTGGAAACAACGAACCCATTCGTGTCTATATTGTCAGCTCCATTCACGGTGGTACCGGGAGCGCTATTTTTGCCGAGATAGGCTATCTGGTCCGTGACGTCTTCCGACAACTCGGCTGGCGGAATTATCGCTTGAGCGGCAACTTGACCGTGGCCACGACTTTTTCGACCGCTCAATCCAAATTGGCAGCGGCGGCAGCTGTGGCCTGCTGCTCGGAACTAGCGCACTGCATGAACGTCGAGTCGATGGTGCCGCCCATCCATTTTTCAAACGACCAAAACTGCAGTAATGTTCAACGCCCCTTCGATTGGGTCAATCTTTTCGACGGCGGACTATTTGGAGATTCCAACGAGACCGAACGCGTCTGCACGGCGCTGGCCGATTCCTTATGGATCGACAGCCAAACGATGGCCAGCAGTGTGCTGAGTGCCGTTCGCGTCGCCGATCCTCAACAGGAGCTGAGCTGGTTGCATACGGTGCAGACCGCCAAAGTGAGCCCAGCTAACAACATTGATTCGCTCAGCCTGTCACGCTTATGCTGCTGCGAGAGTCTCGGCAAAGCCATCTCGTACATGCTGGGATCAAACAACGCCGCAACCAGGTCGGAATTCCGGGGCCCCTTTTCAACCAGTGAAACCTGTACCGGCGACATGCCACTGACGGACAATGCCACCGACGAGATTTTGCAGCGTTTGATGCTGCAATTGCGATTTACTCGCAGCCAGCAAGCGGACGAAGATGAATTCCTGCATGCGTGGACGCTCAGGCTTTCGCGTCAGTCGCCGCATAACGAGTTTCAGTTCGAAGCCGACCAACAGACTTTTCGAGAATGGTTGACTGGTCTAGTCCGCGTGCGGGTCTACAACTGGCGGCAACTTGAGAAACTGCAATTAAAGTTTATTGAGCAATTAATGAACCTGGTCACTGCGCCCACCTGCGAACTGATTGACTTTTTAGTGCAGTTTGAATTCCCAGGCACTGCCAATGAGGTGGCTGCGCGGATCCGAGCGTACTTGCAGCGGTTCGCTGCTGCTCAACTGACACTCCTTCAATCGCGCCAAAAAAGTGCTCGGGAACTGTCGCTACGTCTCAGGGGATGGGGAGACTGCTTGGCGGCTGAGAAGTCGCTGGGTGCTGTACATGATTTGCCAAGCTTCGAGTCACTGGCGGTCACCTGGCAGCAAGTTGCCATCCGCGTCGAGTCAGTGCTCGATTCGACGCTGCAAAGGCTAATGATGCACGGATTGTTCGGGACCTCCCAATTAGCTACTTCGGCTGCCAACACAAACATGGTGGATGCCGAGATTGAATCGATTAATTTGCACTATCTCATGACCCTCGCACACGATTTGTGTGATCGTTTTGCTAAAGATTTTCGCCTTGTTCCCGACGAACGGGACCCTCAAAAACCTGTGGAGAACGGGTTAACCTTACAGCAATTGACAGATTTTTTACCCGCTTTGTCTCAGGGGGGCGGAGACGCGCGCCGCCTGTTGGTCGTTCCGCAAGATCACCTGCAGGCTGTTAGCCAGTCGTTGGAGAAACACGGGCTGTCCCAGACGACGACCTTGGTTCCCGCCGCCCTGTCTCAAACCGCCTACGTGATCATGGATGTTCAGAATCTCAATCTGGCACATCTCGTCGCGACCTGGTGGCACCCCAATCACAGTACTTTTCAGATTGCCGAGCGTCTGCGATCGCGGGTCGATGTCGATTGGCCTCAGGTCACGCGATTGATTGAATCTCGAGAACAAGAAGCCTTGTGCGATAAACCGAACTCAGTGCTTGACGTCGATAATCCTGTCACGGACTTCAAACAAGCGACGTTTCCGATCAACGTCTGACGTTATATTAAATGGCTGAACCCACT
>JBBQRC010000266.1:0-6856 GCA_038215215.1 Pirellulales bacterium | reverse complement strand
TTTTCCCCGCCACACCGCTACCGCGAATTCATGACACGCGCAGTGATATAGAAGTTGCGGCTGGTTTGTGTGGAGCCATTGGGAAACTGATTGGCGATAATCGGATGACGGACTATTGGAAGTTCGTCCATGAGAAAACGTCGCGACCCTACTTGCAGCGAATTCTCGATCATTCCAATGCCACACGCGGCCACAAGATAGAAGATCTAGAAGCGAAAGCCGCGCAAGGTATTCCGACTATTTTGGAAACCCGCACCTATCCAAAGATCGGCGGTTGGGAACAGTCCAATGAATCGCGTCCTTGGTACACACGCACTGGACGACTGGAGTTCTACCGCGATGAACCCGAGTTCATGGACAGCGGCGAGAATATGGTGCTCCATCGCGAACCGATCGACTCGACGTTTTATGAACCTAACGTCATCGTCGCCAAGTCGCATCCGTTGCTGCGGCCGAGAAGCCCAGAAAGCTACGGTGCCGACCGCAAGGACCTGTCCGGCGACGCACGCCAAGCACGGCATGTGGTCAAGACCGTTGAGGAGTTGCTGCAAACGGAACATCCACTGAAGAAGTATGGTTACGAATTCATCTTCCATACGCCCAAGTACCGCCATGGCGCGCATACGACGCCGACCGACGTGGACATCATTGCGGTTTGGTTCGGGCCATTCGGAGATATGAACCGTGCCGATCGCCGGATGCCGATGGTCGGAGAGATGTATATCGACATGCATCCCTTAGATGCCAAGAAGCTCGGCATCGAAGAGGGAGACTATGTATGGATCGACGCCGATCCAAAAGACCGTCCCTTCCACGGCTGGGAACATCGTCCGGAGGAATACGAAGTGGCTCGATTAATGGCCCGCGCACGTTATTACCCGGGCACGCCACGCGGTGTGACGCGAATGTGGCACAACGCTCACGGCGCGACGTTTGGTACGGTGCTGGGAGCGAAGCAGAACGCAAATGGTTTGGCTCAGTCACCGACGACGAAGTACAAGGCGATGTTCCGACACGGTAGCCATCAAAGCTGTACTCGCGGATTCCTTAAGCCGACTTGGATGACCGACTCTTTAAACGTTAAGGAAATGCTGACGCAGGACATGACGCAAGGTTTTGTGCCTGACGTGCATTGTCCGACGGGTGCCCCCCGCGAAGCGATGGTCAGGATCACTCGGGCTGAGCCCGGCGGTATTGGAGGCAAAGGTCTATGGAGACCTGCCGCGTTGGGGCTACGCCCGACCTATGAGAGCGATCTATTGAAGAAGTTTATGGCAGGACAATTTTGCAAGATGAGCGTGGGCTAAGCTTCCAGCTTGCCGTTCCAAAATCACTCGCAACCTAAAGCATTCACCACAGGGAATTTAGAAATGGTCAAGCGATTTAACTGGCATATCGGCCGCGAGCAAGAGTATCCCTATGACGCTCCACCACCGAAACGACAAGTCGCCTACGTCTTTGACACCAACAAGTGCATCGAATGCCAGACGTGTACCGTAGCTTGTAAAACTTGCTGGACCAGTGGCAAAGGTCAAGAAACGATCTTCTGGAACAATGTCGAAACGAAGCCTTACGGCGGCTATCCGCAAGCCTGGGATAGTCGGCTGATGGAGAAGTGCGGGGACACAACTTGGGATGGTAAGAAGCTGTACTCGCTTACGATCTTTGAGAAGAACGGCGAAGGCAAGCCGCCTGTCGGTTATCTGCCCACCGAGCGAGATTACTCATCGCCTAACTTAGGTGAAGATGATCTTTCCGAAGCGATCGACTTGGGCTCGCACTTCGAAGGCACGCATAACGGTTGGATGTTCTATCTGGCCCGGATTTGCAACCACTGTGACAGTCCCGCGTGTTTGGCGGCTTGTCCACGTAAAGCCATCTACAAGCGCGAAGAAGACGGTATCGTACTCGTTGATCAAGAGCGATGCCGTGGTTATCAAGAATGTGTTCAGGCTTGTCCCTATAAGAAAGTTTTCTTCAACACTATTAATCGAGCTAGTGAGAAGTGCATTGGTTGTTTCCCACGTGTCGAGCAAGGTAACGTAGCACTTTGTGTCGAGTCGTGTATCGGCAAGATTCGATTGCACGGTTTTCTGACAACCCAAGAAGAGCCACGGGAGGACAATCCGCTCGACTACATCGTGAAGATTCGCAAGTTGGCGCTGCCGTGTTACCCGCAGTTCGGAACGGGTCCTAACGTGTTTTATATCCCTCCGGTGCATGTGCCCGATCCGTTCTTGGAGCAGTTGTTTGGCCCAGGCGTCGAGGAAGCCAAAGACATGTATCGCAATTTGAAGAATGACCGGCAATTGCTCGGTGCGCTGATGCTGTTTGGAGCGAGTCCGCGAATCATCACGCGTTATGAGGTCCAAGGCGATGAAGCCGTCGGCTGGGACGTGGATGGTGTGGAGGTCGTTCGCGTGCCATTTACTGAGCCCAACTATTTCCGCAAACATTACGACGAAAAGCACGACGCCTATCGGCACAACACAGCGTAGCTTGAGGCGTAAGCTTCCAGCTTGCGTTCCTTGCTTCGCAACCTAGAAGCACATTTCAATGAACCGAAACTCGCAAGCTGGAAGCTTACGCCTCTGAACTGAGGAACTAACGATATGAATAACAAACAAGACAACAACCGCATGTTGATGGGCATCATCGGCGGCGCGGTGCTGATCCTGCTCGTCATGCTCGCGTCACTGTTCATGGTGACCCGGCGACCGGTCGTGGTCGTTGTTCCGGCCACTGGTGATGGCGCGCGTTCGACTGGGTCGGCGATTTCCGTCGCGTCATCAATGGCTGGTGCAACGGCCACCACGGAGCTCCCACCGCCAGAAATCAAGCTCACGAGAGTTACCACAGCACCCACAACCGATGACCCATTCGATCCGTTCTGGGATAAAATTGCGGTCGCTGAGGTCACGCTGTTGCCACAGCAAGTCGCCCAGCCGGTACTCGACACGGGCACAGTCTCTAAGCTTGGCGTACAGGCCGTGCGCGACAACCAGCGATATGTATGGCGGTTGACTTGGGATCAACCCAAGATCGCTGACACCAGCGATGTGGGCGAGTTCACTGACGCGGTCGCGATGCAGTTCCCGCTCAGCGACGGTGCACCTTATACGATGGGCGGACCGAAGATGCCCGTGCGGATGTTGCACTGGAAAGCGACTTGGCAGAAAGATGTCGACGAGGGCTTTCAGGATTGGGCTAAGACCCATCCGAACTCGGACGCCGACTTGTATTGGTTCGCCGGTGGTGAGCCTCCCTACACGATGGACAAGTCTTTCAACGATCCCATCTCGAAACAATGGTTGATTGCAGCCTCGGCGGGCAATCCAATGGCGAATTTTTCTCGCAAGAGTCCCGTAGAAGAATTGACGGCCCATGGTTTCGGCAGCGCCACGCACATTGGCCAGACACCCAGTCGCGGTCGCGGGGCTTGGAAAGACGGCATGTGGGTTGTGGTGATCGATCGATCAATCGATTCTACCGACCCGCTCGTTGCCAGGTTCAACGAAAACCCGACTCAGCAATTAGTGGCATTTGCGGTTTGGGATGGCAATGCCGCCAATCGCGGCGGTCGCAAGAACATCACCAACTGGACACCGATGAGGATTGAACCATGAGCTTAGCTTCTTTCGAGTGCGATTCCTTGACCTTGGCCGCCCAAACCGATCTAGTCATGTTAACTGTCGAGATGCTCCGCCCGCCCGGTGAGCCATCGGCGCTCGTAGCGGGTCCCGACTGGCATAACGCGGCATTGAGGCCTGAGACTTACGCCGCCGGCTCACAAGCAGAACGCTGGTTTGATCTCCCGACGAGTCAACTCGACGAATTGCTGCGGGCGGGGTTGGGCGCGTCAAGCGTGCTGCCGCTCGACACCGAATTGAAACTGACACCGCAGAGCGCACTGGCCGATGTGCGGCGATGTGCAGTTGAGTTTGATTTGGCAATTTGGCGTGATGAATACGTGCGCCTGTTCGACGGGGCGACAGCCTGTCCACTCAACCAAGCATCCTACATTCGTCGCGACAAAGGGAAGATTCTCGGTGATGTCAGCGGGTTCTACAACGCGTTTGGATGGCGTGCAGCTTTGGACACCGGAGAACGTCCCGATCATCTTTTGTGTCAACTCGAATTCGTCGGGATGCTGCTCGCGCTCGCGTCGCAAGCACCCAGCATGGAGTCGCAGGGAATTGTTACGGAGGCACTATCGAAATTCGCGCGTGAGCACATGCACGACTGGATTCCCGCCGTGTGTTGGCAAATGTGCGAAGAAAGCCAATTCGAATACTTCGGCGCCGTGAGCCAATGGCTGCTCGTGCTCTGGCAATCGCTGACGAACATCCATCACTGGCCTGTCGATGAACTCCCCGCTGAGCGTCTCCGGCCGATCGTTGACCCCGATAGCCCCTACGAATGCGGCGCGCCCGACTTGCATCAGATTCAAAACACATTAGTGACGTAAGCTTACCCCACTTTCTTTGTCCTAAAGGAAAAACTCGATGACCCGCTATCTAGTGTTTAGTGAGCCTCCCAGTTGGGCTCGCAGGGGTCGATGCAGACGTGACATTGTCCCGCAGCCTTCATCGCATACCAATTCTACACCTACCGGTATAGAATGTGATACAATGGCTGAGACACAGTCGCTTAGGAAGGAATTTCCACATGCACGCGAATCAGAAGCCGGGATTGAAGACCGCCACCCGACCCAAGCACAATCGTTCGCGGAAGTCGTTCGAGCATAGCCCGATGTTGGTGTTCTATGAATTAACACGGGCTTGTGATTTAGTTTGCCTACACTGCCGAGCGTGCGCGCAGAGCCAGCGCGACCCACATGAACTCAACACGGCCAGGTCGAAGCAGTTAATCGACCAGTTGAACGAGTTTCCCGATCCGCCGATGTTGATTCTGACTGGCGGCGATCCGCTCAAGCGGGCTGATATCTATGAGCTGATCGAGTACGCCGTCGCCTCGGGCATCGATGTTTCCATCACACCGAGTGCCACACCGTTGGTCAATCGCGATTCAATTCGGCGCCTCCGAGATTCCGGAATTTCACGTATGGCGATCAGCATCGATGGCGCTGACGCGGCCACTCACGATGCCAACCGAGGTGTCGCGGGTAGCTTCAATCACAGCCTAAACGTGCTACGGATCGCTCGAGAGTTGGGCGTTGAGACGCAGATCAACACGACGCTGTCGCCCGTCAACTTAGATCAGATCGAAGCGATGGGGGATCGCTTTGCGGAGTTCGGCATTGCCTTGTGGTCGGTCTTCTTTTTGATTCCGGTGGGTCGCGCAATCCACATGGCGCGCTTGAGCGCGGACCAGTGCGAAGACGCCTTTGCACGATTACTCGCGCAGGCAAGTAAGCAGTCATACATGTTGAAGACAACAGAGGCACCGCATTATCGGCGGTACGTCCTACAAAATACAGCGAAACAATCCGACGCTGCGCCACGCGGCTTTATTCCTGCGGGCGTAAATGACGGCAAAGGGGTGATGTTTGTCAGTCATACGGGTGAGATCTTTCCCACGGGGTTCTTGCCAATTCATTGCGGCGACTTTCCGAGTGAGAGCATCGTCGATGTATACCAGAACTCGCCGACATTCAAGATGTTACGCGACAGCGACCGCCTCCAAGGCAAATGCGGTGTTTGCGAATTTCGCAATGTTTGTGGTGGATCGCGGGCGCGTGCGTTTGGTGTCACCGGTGACTTCATGGCCGCAGAACCCGATTGCAATTACCTTCCTCCAGCCCTACAAGCAGTACCAGCTTAGGACGCTCGCCCCTAAGTGGCTGACGCTCCCAGCGGGTGAGGCAGAAAATGCAAGCTGGAGGCTTTGGCCACTTAATACCTAGTGGAGTCAAAAAGCATGAAACCAAAATGCGTATCCGTCATTGGTGGTGGTATCTCCGGTCTCGCGGCTGCACATCACCTTCTAAAGCTTGACCCCGACCTCAACGTCCACTTGCTTGAGGCGGGCGCGCGTCTTGGCGGTGTGATTCAGACAACGGTGAAAGACGGTTACTTGATCGAAAGTGCTGCCGATAACTTCATCACCACCTCGCCCACTGCAATTGAGCTTTGTCAGGAGCTTGGGTTGGGTGATGAACTGATTCGTACGACAGCAGGTGGTGGTGGCGCGATGGTG
Source organism: Pirellulales bacterium (assembly GCA_038215215.1). GTDB lineage: Bacteria > Planctomycetota > Planctomycetia > Pirellulales > Pirellulaceae > Aureliella. Next base: position 697 of record JBBQRC010000266.1, on the reverse strand, counting down.
GTAAGTCGTGGTAAACTTGAGCCGATTCCGCCGGGGTTCATGGTGATGGCTCCTTCGCGACTGTGGCCGATTCTAGCGACCAAGATTCTCTCTCCGATGGGGAAGCTGCGATCAGGCCTGGAGGTCTTTGTTCCGCGTAAGGAAGCGAACGAAGACGAGTCATTGAAAGCGTTCATCTGTCGCCGCTTTGGCACCGAGATGTTTGAACGTCTCGTGCAACCTCTCGTCGGAGGCATTTACACGGCTGACCCGGCACGCCTGAGTGTTGCCGCAACGATGCCAAGATTCTTGGACATGGAACGCGAGCACGGTAGCCTCATTCGTGGCATGATGGCCGGCCGTCGTAAACAAGCTGGTGCAACTGAGGCTCGAGGCGGTGCCAGGTACAGCCAATTTATGTCCCTTCAAGGCGGAATGTCACGATTGATTGACGCATTGGGTAGCAGTCTGTCGGAGGGAAGTTGCCGTTTAAACTCGGCCGTGCAAGAAGTGACGAGAGACGGAAAAGGTTGGCGGATCAAGCTCAAGTGCGGTCGCGAATCGCTGGCGGACGCCATCGTGGTTGCTTCTCCTGCAAAGCCTGCCGCCACAATCTTGCGCGGTGTCGACGACAAGCTTGCACATAAGCTGGGTGGAATTGAATATGCCAGTTGTGCGATCGTCACTCTCGCGTTTCGTCGCGATCAAATTCCAACTC
>JBBQRC010000265.1:0-6865 GCA_038215215.1 Pirellulales bacterium | reverse complement strand
CACGTTTTTTATGCCGCGCGATTCGCAAAGAAAAGTTTGTAGGCACGATCATCGTTTGCTGCTGTGGGAAATTCCAACACTTCGATCAGCTGTTCGTGAAATTTCGCAAGGCAGGCGCGAATTTTATGACGACCAGTTGCACGCAAACAGTCCTGAAGCTGACTTCGCTGTTACCGCACGCGGCGAGATCCTCCGCGCATCAATCGGTCCCAATATTGCGGCCTGCAGAGTCGTCCGAAACCACAGCCCCTATCAGAGGAAAATCTTAATGTCCACGATTCTCGTCGCAGAAGACCATAAGGATATTCGTGATTTACTGGTGTTACTACTCAAAGAAAATGGTTTTACCTGCGTTGAAGCAAGTAACGGCCTTGAAGCGCTGAGTGCCATGGAGTGGGCTATGGTCGACTTAGTTGTCATGGATATGAATATGCCTGAAATGGACGGCTGGGAAACTGCCGGCCAGATTCGTGCGTCTGCCACGATTACACAGGTTCCTATCATTGCTCTAACCGCCTACGCCATGGAAGGAGATCGCGCCCGCGCGCTGGCGGCAGGCTGCAACTCCTTCCACAGTAAACCGCTAGACTTCGCAGTGGTACTGGAAGACATTCGTTCTCTATTGACCAAGGCTGCAAGCTAACCACTGGCTATAAATTCCTGATCGGTGTCGTTTCTAAAGTCTCCGCCGTTACAAATCCGGCATGATGATGCGTTCATTAACATGCTCGGCGATGAAGTCGCGAATAGCTTGATGCTGTTCTTCAATCGCCTTATCCGCCGCTTGCTGGACCTGACGGTCGGCCCGAGACGTAAAGAGTCTTGGCACGTGCAGTTGCACAGTTTGGTCTATTGAAATCGTCACAGTCGTCGCCGCATTCAGACGTGACGCACTCAACTCAGTGGTGTATTTCGTCAGATTACCAGCCGGCTCTGTGGATGCAGTACGAACCGACATCGAATCCGGTTGGACGTCGGCAAGCTGAGTGAGGGTTATGTGATCTGCGTCGAGGTAAGGATCGTTCAGGCTGACGGTAATCTGCTTTTGAGCGCTTAACTTCGCCCTAGATTGACCCAAAAGAGCATTCAGAAGGGGTCTTTTTTGCTCTGGAATTTCCAGCTCGAAATCGCCGACTTGCTCATCCAGTAATTTCATACCAGAATGTGCGGAAATGGCTTTCGTAGCATTCTTGCGGACCATGATTTGCCGAAACTTATCGAAGTCGACTTCCAAGGTGAATTGCTGTTGGCTCGAGGCTGTCGATTTGTGCTCGACGGGCCAAAAGCCCCAGGCAATGAAGCTCAAAATAATAATGACACCGCCAGCAATTCCCAGAAAGCCTTTCCAGTAACGTGGACTGCTACCGTTCGGGTTTTTCGTTGAAGAAACAGACATGTTGCTGACATTAACTCCAGGGATCGACAAGTTAAAACAGGAACCAGACCGTAGATTTCGGAACCGGAGGCAGCAAAACGCATGCCAAGCGGCGTATAGGAGGGCTTGTGGATGAGTGCTTGAATGACCAAGCTTGTATCCAAATAAGTGACCGTCTAGCGATCGTGTTGGCAGATTGGAGACCATCAACGATCGTGCGATGCTGCGCACAAAGATCCCAAACAAGTCCAGCGCTTTGTGGCCCGCTTTATGCACTGCGGCCGTATGCTTTACGCAGACGATTGAGTTGGTAAGCTGTCGTAAAATAGCAAGTCGTAGAGAGTTCAAGCAAGGGTAAAGATGACATTTGGCATTGGAATCAAAGTACGAGAAGGCATCGTTGCATTGGCGGATACGCGTATCGTCAAAGGTAGCGAGCAGGTCAGCAAACAAAAGCTAGCTGTAATGAAGTCGGGTGATGACTCGTTATTCGCGATGACCAGTGGCCTGCGGTCGGTTCGGGATAAATCGCTGATCTACTTGGAGGAACAACTTGCTCAAGCCGCCGTTCAACCGGATCGTATGTATCAAGTCGTAAATCTGTTTGGCGACCAGTTGCGGCGCGTACGGACTGAGGACGGTCAGGCTCTGGATAGCAGCCAGTTAGCTTTTAACACGCACGCGATTCTCGGCGGCTGTCTACGTGGTGATGCGTCCCCGCAATTGTTCTACGTTTATCCCGAGGGCAACTGGATCGAGGCTGCGCAGGACTCCCCTTATTTTGTCATCGGCAGAACCACGTATGGCAAACCGCTCCTGGATCGATTGCTGAACTACGAGACCAGCCTGCGATTCGCGGTCGCCTTGGCTATTTTGGCATTTGATGCCACGCGCAGCAGCGTTACTGATGTGGATTGCCCGATCGATGTAGCGGTCATTCCGAACGGCCAGCGGCATGCGAGTACGCATCGTTATCACGAGCGAGAAATTGAACGTGTTTCTAGCTGGTGGTCGGAAACTCTCACGAACGCCCTGGGAGCCATGCCGCTGGATTGGATGGATGTCCTGCTTCCACCCACTGCGTCAAGCTCGACGAGTCCCTCGAACGCTCATGCAATCATATTTCCCAACCCTCAAGGATTTTCCACGTGAATGAAATTGAAATCGGTTGCGACCTCAGTTACGACGTACGCCAGCAGACCGTGTTCTTGCTGCAGATTACAGCCGCCAAGACGGGACACCAGTGGGTTAACCAGGAATCCCTGATGACCACGCCGCAAGTCAACATTGAGCAATGTGAGATGGTTCCATTAGGCAATCAAGTGCATCGACTGCTGGTTGAGCCCTGCAGTTTGCAGATTGGTTACCGCGCCATGGTGCAAATGACACCAGCCACTGACCCTCCAGAGCAACTGAACGAGTGGACCGTGTCGCAGATGCCCGGTGATGTGCTCACCTACTTAAACCCTAGTCGCTACTGCGAAAGCGACGTGCTCGCCCGCTTTGCGTTTGAAGAATTCGGACAGCTACCTCGTGGCTTTTCTCGAGTGCAAGCGATCTGCGACTGGGTACACAATCATTTGGATTACACCCCTGGCAGCACTACATCAACGACAACCGCCACCGGCGTGCTTTTGCAAAGGCTCGGCGTTTGTCGCGACTATGCCCACTTGGCGATTACTCTGTGCCGCGGAGTTGGCATACCGGCGCGATATGTTTCCGGCTTTGCAGTGGATCTTCAACCTCCCGATTTTCACGGTTTCATGGAAGCCTTTTTGGACGGAGCCTGGTACCTGTTTGATCCGACCAAATTGGCACCCGTCAGTGGGCTGGTACGCATCGGCACGGGCCGTGACGCGGCGGACGTTTCGTTCGCGACAATCATCGGCCAAGCTACCATGACATCAAAATCAGTATGGGCTAATCCGGTGGCTGCCAAAGTGCAAAATGAGTTTCCCGCGGCAGTCTCCACCGCCTAAACGTCGCACGTAGAGGAACCGAACGAAGTGATGGGGGCGATCAATAAGCTTCGCGATCACGCGGCAAAAGATAAGAATCCAATTTGCCTAGCAAGGATGCGCGATTAAATGGTTTGGTGATGTACGCGTCGCATCCAGCCTTCAAGCATTTTTCAGCGTCGCCCGCCATGGCGGCCGCAGTCAGCGCTACGACCACGCCGCGATAACCGGCATGACGCAGTTTCCGCGTCGCCTCATAACCATCCATGATCGGCATTTGCATGTCCATCAGGATGGCATGAAAGCGGGATTGATCTCCTTGCTGCGACCGCAAAAACTGCGCCACCGCTTCTTGCCCGTCGTTCGCCAACACAATCTCTACCCCCAGCGGTAGCAGCAAACGTCTCAGTAGAAACTGATTTGCCCTTGTGTCCTCGGCAACCAAAATTCGTTTTCCTAGCCAACTGTTCGCGTCCGGTAGCCTGCGCGTTGGCTCAATCACTGTCGCGGGACTGCTGCGGGTCTCCGTCTCTTGCAGGTTGCCAGTCGGCAATTCGAGCAGGAAGGTCGAACCCGTGTCTGGACCCGATTCGCTGGCAATGAATTTTAGATCCCCGCCCAACACGCGCGCCAGAGAACGGCTGACCGATAACCCCAAACCGACGCCTATAGAGTTTGTGTCCCCTTGAACAAACGGTTGAAACAGGAGCGGCTGAAGATCCGGTGCAATACCTTGTCCTGTGTCGTGCACGAGCAACTGCACGTCGGAGGGCTTGTCCGTCCCAGTGCCGACGGTGGTCCCATGCCGCAGAGTCAGCGCTACACCTCCCTCGCGAGTGTATTTTAACGCATTGCCTATTAAGCTCATGACAATTTGCCGGTAGCGTACCGCATCCGTGAAAACATTGGGCCGAAAGTCCGGTGCGACTTGGAGACTCAAGGTGAGCCCTTCGTCAAGCGCCCGCGGACGCATCAGATCACACAGGTCGCGAGTAACGCGGACGATGTCGCAGGGTGTCCGATTAACGGGCGACTTACCCACCTCGATTTTGGCCAACTCCAGTAAGTCGCCAAGCAGATGAGTGAGGTATTGCCCGTTGGAGCGAATCATCTCTAGCATGTTCGCCCTGTCCTCGCTGTCCGGTTCCTCCAGCATTACCTCCACTAGGCCTATGACTGCAGTCAAAGGGGTGCGTAATTCGTGGCTCATGCCAGTCAGAAATGCGCTCTTAGCCTGATTCGCTTCTTCGGCCCGCCGCTCGGCCTCAGCCACCGCTTGCTTCTCACGCATGAGTTCCTTCAACAAGCGACTGCGGTCGATCGAATTGGCAACGATGGCCGGAAAAACACTTTCCCTAACCACATCCTTAGGATAGAAATCTTGGAGTCCGAATTCCAGCACGTGCTGAGGCCTTGGTTCGTCGCCCGCCGACAGCACGATTGTCGGCAACAGCGACAGTCGCGGGGTGGCAGCCAGCGTTTCCAAGGTGCGCCAAGATTCTCCCTCGCACACTTGCCGATCGATGATCAGTAAATCAACCGCCGTTTCGCCCCGCAACTTGTCCAGTGCGGCCGACATGTTAGACGCCACCAAAAATTCGTAGTGGAAACGGCGATCTTTGAGCACGCATTGCTGGATCTTCTCGACGCTGAGAACATCCTCGTCAACGATGAGTAAACGGCGCAGCAGTGGTTCCGGTTCCAAAGACATCATTTTATTAAGACGTAGGACACGGCGAGCCTACAAGACGGGAGATAGGTGGCGCGGTACGTACCGTCTCAAAGTCGGCAGCAAGTCTGATACCAAAACCTTGCGAAACATGACGAATTCAGGTGGATTCAATCCTTTGTCGCTAACTGCGATCATTGTGATGAATATCCGTGAATGAAGTGTTGTAAAGCACTTGGTGGTGCTTTCAACAGGGACTTGGGGCTTATAGTCGCCGCCAAAAGCTAATTCTGATCATGATTGCTTGGGGACCAATCTCGTCCTTGCCTGCTAACGCGAGTGGTTGCCGAGCAGCATGTATGTAGTCTCAACGACCAGGGACCTGGAACCGCCTCCGCGCCCAGCTTCGAGCACGCGTCCTCCGCAGGGCGAGTCAAGGCCATGCGAACTTTTATTGAGCTTGAGGGTGCGAGCGCCCCAAAGCTATCTTGCCAAACTAGAATGATGTTGCCTGGGCACGAACACCTGCCATCTTGCCGACCGTTTGGATGGCCTATTTTCACATCTTAGAACGATTTTTCTATGCAATTTGCTCGATTGAATTCAACCTTCGGCCCGTTGCTCGCCACCTTGCTGCTGCTTGGCTCCTCGTGTTTGTTGGCTGAGACCCCCACGGAGTCGGACCAAGCTAAAATTCGGGCGAAGAAACAAGCAAGAACTAGCTCCAAAGAAGTGACACCACAGGACGGCAAGCAGACGTGGAATATTGAGGCGCCTCCGGGTGACGGATTTGAACAACCCATTGAGGTTAATGAAGGCACGTGGATCAGTCTGGATGTTTCGCCCGACGGCAGCGAAATTGTTTTCGATTTGCTCGGTGATATCTACTCCATGCCCATCGCGGGGGCTGACGGATCGGCCGGTCACCAGCCAGCCAAACTGACCAGCGGTATGGCTTGGGATATGCAACCGCGCTACAGTCCGGATGGCCGGTGGATTGCGTTTACAAGCGATCGATCGGGCAAGAGTGAGCGAGCGGGAGACAATATTTGGATGATGCGTCGCGATGGCAGCGATGCAAAACAAGTTACGAACGAAACTTTTCAGTTGCTCAATGGTCCCGCTTGGTCACCGGACGGCAACTACCTGGTGGCCCGCAAGCACTTCACGGGTCGACGTTCCTTAGGCGCGGGCGAGATGTGGATGTACCATCGCGCTGGTAGCGACTCAGACGCGATGAGTGGTGTGCAACTCACCCAACGAGCCAACGATCAAAAGGATGTGAACGAACCCATTTTTTCCCGTGATGGCCGTTTTCTGTTTTACTCTCAGGATGCCACACCGGGCGATTCGTTTGAATACGACAAGGACTCGAACAAGCAGATCTATGTAGTCAAGCGATTGGATCTCAAGAAAGGGACGACCGAGAATTACATCACTGGCCCCGGGGGAGCCTGCCGACCAGTCCCTTCTCCTGATGGTAAAACGCTGGCCTTTGTGCGTCGCGTTGGTGCCAAGACGGGATTGCATGTACTAGACGTTGAATCGGGGGCGATCCGACTGGTCTACGATGAGCTTGAGCGCGACATGCAGGAGGCCTGGGCCATCCACGGTGTCTATCCCGCTTATGCGTGGACGCCTGATGGCCAAAATATCATCGCCTGGGCCAAAGGGAAAATCCGCAGTATTTCAGTTGTTGATGGTAGCGACGAAATCATCCCATTTCGTATTGAGGATAAACGCGAAATGCGCCGCGCAGTGCGGTTTCCAGTAGCGGTAGCTCCCGATAACTTTCCGATCAAGATGTTGCGGTGGGTGCAAGTCTCGCCGACAGAGAATCAAGTGGTCTTTCAATCGCTGGGT
>JBBQRC010000264.1:0-6865 GCA_038215215.1 Pirellulales bacterium | reverse complement strand
GAGATCATCGAACGACTGCCAACGCGCGAATTTGACGAACGCGAAACCCAAGCCCCACGCATGAAGATTGCCATCGTCGGCCGCCGTAACGTAGGAAAAAGCACGTTCGTTAATACTTTGGCAAAAGCAGAGCGGGTGATTGTTAGTGAAGTCCCGGGTACGACACGCGATAGCGTCGATGTGCACTTTGATTTGGATGGCCATCGCTTCATGGCCATCGATACACCGGGCTTGCGCCGGAACAAAAGTATCCGAACCGATATTGACTTTTATGGCTTCCACCGCGCACAACGGAGCATTCGTCGCGCTGACGTGAATCTACTGTTTTTTGATTGTATGGAATCGATCAGTAAAGTGGATAAGCAACTGGCTCACTACATCGAGCAGCAATTCAAACCATGTATCTTTGTGGTCAACAAGTGGGACAAAGTGGCTAAGACGGTGCCGACAGAACGTTGGGTCAAGTACTTGCGTGAACACTTCCCCACCATGGCTTATGTGCCGATTGCCTTCATCACCGGCCAGTCCGGTAAGAACATGAAGGCCCTCCTGAATCACGCTCAAATGCTGTTCAAGCAAGCCAATACGCGTGTGTCTACACCAGCGGTCAATAAACTGCTTAAGGTTGCTCTGCAGCATCAGCAACCCCCTATCTACTTGAACAAGCGACCAAAAATTTACTTTGCGTCGCAAATTGCGGTCACGCCACCCACCATCATCATGATGTGCAACAATCCGCTGGGGTTCCCACCCTCTTACCTGCGTTATCTCTTAGGGGTTTGCCGCGACCACCTGCCCTTTGGTGAAGTGCCGATCAAATTTTACATGCAGAAGCGCGATAGTGGCCAACCAGGCGTCAAACGTGGCGGCTCTGCAGTCGTTGGCGAACCCCTGAACGCAGACAGTTTCGTGGATGACGATGAATTCATAGGCGATTACCCAGACGCCAAGTTTATTGAAGGGGACGAACCGGAGGGCGATGACTTTGAGGGCGACGATTCGTCAAGCCAAACCTTTGCTGAGGAGGTTTTGGGTGACGAAGTCATCGCCAAAGACGCGTCCACAGGCGTTGGGCGTGTGGGCGAAATCCCCGAAAACCTTGACTGATTTGGAACGTAAACAGTGCGTTGAGTTGCACGCCGCACAGCATTTTTCCTCGGCGGACTACTTTTTCGATTCACCACAATCCAACGAAGTAACCAATGCAATGATGCTCTGGAGTCACCAGGCACAAGCACTACAATGATTCACCTTGAAGGGAATCTTGGCGATAGACCACGAGAGACGAAACTGACATGAATTCATCACCACGCCGGACTTCATTAGGTGACATTGTCATCGCCGACGGCGAAGAACTCAATCTGCGCAACCGATATGTTGCGGCTTTTCTCGCCTGGTTGATTCCAGGTGCGGGCCATTATTATCAGCGCCGCTATCTGAAGTCCGCGGTGTTCTTCGTGTGCATCATGTCCACTTTCCTGATTGGCATGTTGGTTGCTGGCGGGCACTGCGTTTATGCCTCATGGAACGGCACCGAAAAGCGTTGGCAGTATGTTCTACAGGCCGGGATTGGATTACCAGCTATGCCTGCCGCGTTCCAAAGCTGGCGGAAATCGAATCAGCCGCAGCTTGGAAATCGCGGCGGATTTATGACCGCTCCCGATTCTGTTAAAGACCTGGATGATTGGAACGATGCTACGGCTTCGGGCTTTGATATGGGAACGCTGTATACCATGGTGGCAGGACTATTAAACATTCTGGTTGTCTTCGACGCATTTGCGGGCCCGCTTCCCCCGCCAGTTCCCAAGGACAATAAGAAACGAGCCGGCGACGACAAAACAATCCCGAGCGTGGGTGAGAAATTGGGGACTTAGTAGTCGCTCGACAGGATGACTGCCCGCCCCTAATAACCAGCTCGTTAACGATTTACGGTCAATTCGCCACGTACCTGTGACCCCACTGTTCGGGGCAAGCACTCTCAAGCATTCTGAAGGTTGATCGGAGTCTGTCATGTCGATTAGCATGTCTCTCGAATATCTATTGCTTTACCTACCGCTGTTGGTGGCGGTGTCGTTTGTCATGGGAGCGACACGGCATGAGAAAACTGATTTGATTTTGCAGCAATCGCGGCGCACGGCAGTTTGGATTACGACCTTTATGCTTTTCATTTACGCAGTGCTTCAAGCTGTCTCTTGGCTCGTTTGACCCACGCTACGACTACAATTGCTGTCTCGATCAGCCTGCGCAAACTTCTGGAATTCCTTTGAAGATATGCGGCAGCGTGGGGGAGCGACCAGCATGCTTGATCCGGGTTCTTCCAGACAGTCGAGGGGCTTCTAACAAGGGCGCGGGACCGGGAAGGAAAAGTCAGATAAAAAAGGGGGTGAAAAATTTCCTATTTGCCAGCGAGCCCTAGCTAGCCCTTAATGCGCATTTTAGCCATAATACGCACCGCTCCGCGTTCTCTAAGCAGGAACTCTAGCCACTAGAAAATTTGCTTCTCAGTCCTCGGGGTTGAACTTGACTAGGGGGCCTACTATCCTCAAGTTCCAGGAGTCTGGAATAATCAGGAAAAGTTACCTGGACGATCATGGTCGAAGCCTAGTGTTGCGGGACGGTAATGGTGACCAAAGCTGTTAGCACGAATTTTGTTGAAATATCAAACCGTCAGTCAACTGCCGAGACCTTACCTGCTCCGTCCGACAGTTTTCGCGAAGTAGTTTCTAAAACCACCACCAAACTGTCCGTAAGAAGCCGCCAGACTCCTCCGCTCTACACTTCAGAAGCGCAGTTTCGCCAAGTTGGCTCAGGCTACTTTCTCCAGCTTTTGTCAGTCGCCGTACCGCTTTGGGTCAGTGATGCCCTGGCGTGTGTGATTTCCGTTGCAACCGGGCTGGTACTCTCCCGATATTTCACATCTCCGCCAAACCACTATTTATCTTTCGTTTCTTTCTGCCTGGTGGCGTTTTCCTTTTGCTTTTGGTCCATAGGACTCTACCCAGGGGCGGGCTTGCATCCCGCTCGTGAGATGAAATTGCAATTTCGCGCGGTGGCTACCGGCACAATTACGTTAGTTGCCGCCTTGCTGCTGCTCTCGTCCTGGCGGTCTCCCTATGTGATCGCCCTCGTGCTTGCATTTTTCTTGATGCTGGTACTGTTGCCAATCTGCAGGGGCGTTACCAAATCGATTTTGAAGTCTCGACGGATCGCCCTGCCGTTCTACTTTCTTGGTAGCCGCACAGAAATTCTCCACGCCTATCGCGATATGAATCGCTTTGGTTGGCCTCTTCTGAAGCCGGTTGGTCGTTTTTGCGAACCAGAGGAAAATTGGGACGAAATATTGGAAGATGTGTCGCCGGCGTTCGAGAAAGAGTTCGAGCGTCAAGTTGCGTATTGTGGCACGCCCGATCTGCTCGTACCCGCCGCCTGCTGCAATCGAGTTTATCGGCTGTTTGTCGTCGACGACAGTGCACACCAGTACGTGGCTTCTAGCCCTTGGATACTTAACGCCTTTCCCGAAGTGGTCTTCGTTCGTGCCTCCCGCTCGCACTTTTGCGCAAGCAGTTCGCTTGTCAGTTGTGGATTGTTGAGCGGCGTGAAAATCGAGGAGTCGCTGTTGCTACCGTGGCCGAGATTTGTCAAACGCGTCGGCGATATACTCGTCTCTGGATTCGCCATGTTGGCTCTTTCTCCTCTTTTGTTGCTAATTGCCTTCCTCATTAAACTAGCTGGTCCAGGGCCAGTGACATTCAATCATCCGAGGATCGGACGAGGCGGACAGCGGTTCAGTGCCTTGAAATTTCGTTCGATGGCTCCCAATGCCGATGAGGTTTTGGCTGACTACCTAGCGACCAGTCCGGAACTACAGGCCGAATGGGATCTTGACCATAAGCTCAAGAATGATCCGCGCGTCACCTGGATCGGAAAATTCTTGCGCCGGACCAGCCTGGACGAATTGCCACAATTGTGGAACGTTTTCGTGGGGGACATGAGTCTGGTTGGACCTCGACCTATCGTAGATGCAGAAGTCGCAAAATATGGCACTACTTTTCGAGACTACTTGCGCGTGACCCCTGGCATCACCGGTCTGTGGCAGATCTCCGGTCGCAACAACACTACCTACGCCGAACGTTTGGCATATGACGAGTTTTATGTTCGCTGCTGGTCGCCATGGATGGATCTGTACATCTTAATACGTACCGTCCGCACCGTATTGTTTTGCGAAGGCGCCTATTGATTCTTGACAGTCGCCAATTGAAATATTTACTTGAATTCCAAAAAAATCGCGAAGGATCGCGATTCTTCTTGGCTCTTGTATAGTGAAGTGAAGTCTCGCGAGCCGTCAGGCGACGTGGCTGGATGTCACCCTATCTGAGAGGTCGAATCATGCGAACTATTGCATTGGTTGGATGTGGAATCTGGCTGTTGTTCCTTGTCGCCGCGAAGCCGGCGATTTCACAAACGGCTGCAAGTATTGATTCGGCTTCCGCCGCCGCGCCCACCGCAGCAGCAGTCAACACTGCAAATAATCAAGCCGTCAATCAAGACAAAGTCGCGACTAATTATCGCTTTACCGCGCACGCTTGGGTGGGTAAGAGTTTTGGTGTAGGAAAACTGACGATTGCCGACTTTCCAGCAGATGATGACACGTGGGAACTCGATCAGGTCGTGCGTTTGAACAGCCAGCATTGTCGCGTCCGGTTTCCAACACATGCAATTGTCAGTCCAACGCAGGAGCGAACTACACGAGAAATCGAAGTGTATTTCATATTCCAAGACGGTTTCCCAAAGACGATCGATTTTGCACTAGGCGGCAAGATCTTGCGGCATGACTTGCCGGTCTCACAGGATCTGAATGGAGACGGTTACTCAATAGCTGTATCTCGTTGGTGGAGGCTTTTTTGCGAGCAATCCTACTCACTTTCGACGCATGAATTAACCGAGTCTAATCGCGACCTTTTAGCTTCGTTGGGGCAATCGCTTGGCCTTGATCCTCAATACCGACTCATCCGTGAGGATGAGACGGCAAGCCAGCTAGAGAAAGAATTTGAACGCACAGTGGGAATGCTGCTCGGCTTCGAGTCAGTACGCTTAGCCATGATGACCGATGATTCCAAGACTAAACTTGACGATGCGCCAGCTCGTCTGCAAATTCCACCTTCACTCAACGTGGCTGGGATGGGCTTGCCTCCGGCAGCTTTCTTCCAAAACGATGCTGTCGTGCCTATTGCCAGTGTGGTACCTCCGGATTGCTATTTTGTTCGCTGCCGCTCACTGGAGAACTATCTCTGGTTGCGAGGCCTGCTGGTCGATTGGGGAGGTTCGCTAAATGAAATGGTTTCTAGTGGCGTCCTATTCTCGGACGTCCGCGCACGTCTCGAAAGACAGCTCGCCGTAAACGCTGAAACGCTTTTAAATGCCGGCGTGGACTCTATGCTGGAAGACTTGGCAATCATCGGATCAGACGTGCTCATTGACCAAGGAGCTGGCGTCGGCGTCTTGTTGCAGGCAAAGCCCCATCTGAGCCTGAAGCTCGATGAGCTTATTCGAAAAGAGCGTGAATCAGTTGCCATGCAACCTCAACAGATGCAAATCGAAGGTGTCCAGGCTTCGTTTCTAGCCACTCCAGATAACCAAATCCGTTCAATTCATCTACGCGTCGGCAACTTTATTTTGCTCACTAACTCGAGTCACATTGCTCGCTCCGTCGTCCGTGCGAAACAGACAGGTGCATCGCTTGCGAATTTACGCGAATTCAAGTACGCCCTGGCAACCAACCCCAAAAGTGACGACTCCAAAATTCTTTTCTACCTTTCCGATCCGTTCTTTCGGCGACTTACAGGTGCGCCATTTCGCATCGAGCTTGGCAGGCGACGAGCTGCTGCAGCAGATTGCCGTCGAATTACGTTAGCCGCTCTGGTGGCCACCTCCGCGGGACACTCAGTGACCGACAAACAGTCATTGGTTAATGCATCCGTATTGCCATCGAGATTTGGGCTGCGTTGCGATGGTAGTGCCGTCGAATTCCAAGATGGAATTGCCTACGATACGCTCCGCGGGAGACCAGGAACGTTCATTCCCGTTGTCGACATGGATGTGAAGAGCTGCAACGCTTCCGAGCAGAACGCATACCAGCATTTCTCGACCAGATATTCGCAGGAATGGCGGGTGATGGATCCAGTTCTCGCCTCTCTCGATGCGGTTCCCGTCAACGTCGAACAAGAACGCCTCAACTTGTCCGTTCATATAACTCCCTACGCTCGTCGAGAGTATCAGTTCTTAACGCAATTCTTAGGTTCGCCGACAACTTCTTATCTGTCAGCGGGTGACGAAGAGTTGATGGGCGTTTCAGCGAGTTTGCAGCATCAAGGGAAAAACTACGGAGCACATCTTGGTTTGCTCGACAGCGATCTGGATTTTGCGATTGAGCGAGGCCAAATTCGCGTGGACGGAAAACCAAACGCAAACATCTTCGTGAAAAACAGCTCGTTCGCCGTCGTGACGCCGCCAGATACACAAGGCCTCTTGGCTTTGAATGGGTTGATAAAGAGCCTTCAACAGCGCAAACCCATCGACGTACCACTACCCCCAATGCTCGTCCGGCCAGCTCAAGCCGCTGGGTCATTCGATCCAATCTCGTTCTTTCGTTCGATTGTTAATCCAGAAATCTTGTTGATCCAGGCCAGCGCAACTGTGATTGAGGAAGTTGCGAGAGCCGCCGCCATGGCTGACGTGACGATGGACGGCCGCTGGGCGATCTACGCTACTGACAAGGAAATGCATAACAACTTGCGGAACAACCTTGTCGTCCGTGAATCCCAATTACCGGCTGAAATTCACGCCATTGTCCAGGATGTAAACCGCT
>JBBQRC010000263.1:0-6933 GCA_038215215.1 Pirellulales bacterium | reverse complement strand
GCCGCGTTTCTGACGCCGGTCAGCCTGATTGAGATTGTTGTCTCAGTACTGTCGCTGGTGTTTTTGGCGTTGCTCGGTGGTGCCTCAGCTTACATTGGAGGCGCTCCGGTTGCCAAGGCAGTGGCTCGTGTGACTTTCTGGGGCGCGCTGGCGATGGCAGCAACAGCCGGGATTGGTAAACTGTTCGGAGTCGCTGTCTGACAACCAAACCGGCAAGCGGCAGAACGATCTGTTCCCGCCTGGATTTAGTATTCGATCGCGTCGCCATCCTGGGCGAGGGTCATGTTGAGTGCAATTTGTTCGGCATCCAATTTCAGTTCGCCACCCAATAGCTTGGCTAGCGGATTGTGATGGACGAGTAGTGTTTTGGCGGGAAGACAGCGACGCACGACGTCCGTGACGGCGGCCAGCCAACTGTGCCCAGTCTTTTCGGCCAACTCGTGATGTGCATTGCCAAAGTTGCATTCGTGGATGAGCAAATCCAGATTAGTCAAAGCAGCCACATAAGCGCTGTTGGGTCGGGCTGTAGTATCGGTGATGTAAGCCAAGCGCCGTCCGCCGACTTCGACAACGTAGCCCAACGAGCCGCCCGCATGTTCGAGCTTAAACCAGTCGACCAAAAACGCGCCGTCCGCCGCCAACGGCAGGCGGCTTGGTTGACTTGCTAAATCTACAAACTCGAGACTCGGCGGCACCGGAAAAATCAACGAATTGTAAAGGTGCTCGCGAACGGCGAGCAACTTGGCCGCTTCGCCCCACACACGTACGTGTCGCAATTTCGTCACCGACATTGTGTCGAGCAAAAAGGTGAGTCCAACAACATGATCGAGATGTGCGTGCGACAACAGAATGTCGATCGATTCGCGCGGCTGGGATAGCAACTCTGCAGTCAAGCGAAAGATGCCGGTCCCGGCGTCGAGCACAAGGGCCGCGTCGGGCAAATAGTAACAAGAAGTGTGGCGATCTTCGCTAGGGTGGTAACCTGCAGTTCCGAAGCACTTGAGGATCATTGTCCAGTCGGGCCTTGCGGAGGTGGTGGCTGAGCAGCTTGTACCGGTGGAGCACCAAACAATTTCCCCAGTCCCTTGGATAACTGCTGTTGCAATAAACCAGAGGCAGCTTGTTGTATTTGCTGTCTGCCAAATTGCCGAATCGATTGTGTATCCAGTTGTGGAGCCGTAAGCGTACCGTGGACGGGGAACTTGAGGGATTGCCCTTGCATGCCGACCAGCAGCGGACTCTTCTGCACCCAACTATCAGGAATGGGCATGGCGGCAAGCATTTCCATGCGTCCGTCAATATCCACGGTACCACTCGAGCTAATGGTGACATCGCCCACATTGAAGTTGACATTTCGATGGACCACTTGGCCGTTGTGCATCTCGAAATCAATCTTTTGTTCCGGCATCTTTAACCAGACCTTCTGAGTGCTGACAGCCTGCGTGAAATCCTGCTTACGTATGGCATTGACCTGTTGCACAAGGTTGATGATTTGGTTTGATAACGGGCCTGGACCAACTTCCGCATTGTGAATGAGCAGTTGCCCTACCACTGTCTGGTTGCGTGGATTTGATGGATTGAGCGAAGCCTGGTCCAGTTTCAGGCTTAGCCGCCCTTCGACGGAGGTGGCTTCGGCAATTAAAGGGGTTACATACTTCAGCCAACTTTGGCACATCTCAGGGGTAATGGCCACGTTTTCGAGTACGACCATGGGTTTCTGGTAGAGGATCATCTCTTCGGCGGTGAGATCGCTGGCCACGTCCCAGCGCACCACGCCGCCACTCACAGGAATCTCCGCCGCGGTGGCGAGTTTTCCATTGGTGACTGCGATCGGTACATCGGCCACGCCAATGTTGATACCGACCACGCGTGCTTGTTCCCAACCCAATCGCGTAGCCGCCTGCAGGCCGGCCAGTGAACTGCCAACGCTATTCGTATTACCCTTCCAGATAACATCCACCGGGACAGTTTTCTGACCCGCCAGTTGAACTTGACCACCGGTCCATGGCTTGAGGCGATCGGCAACTTTGGCCGCATCGTACGCCGCCTGTCCTTTGATCACGATCGTTTGTTCGAGGTCCACGGTTTTGTAATCCATCGTCCCGGAATAGTTGATCCAGGGTAATTGGAGTTGCATCGCGTCGAGCACTAGCGCACTTGTCACCAGATCGTACTTGCCACCGAGGATCGCTTTCCCGCTGGGCTCGTCCCACAGTTTGGCCACCGTCGCACCCACCTGATTGCGACTCTCAACGGCAATGTTTTCAAGATTAGAGTCGAGATTAAAAGTGGCCGCCACACTGCTGACTTGCCAATTTAACAGTCCCTGAACGCGTCCGGACGCGCCGATTTGCGTGGGCGGAACAGCGCCAGGAGGCAAGACCAAGTCGGTTCGAGGCTGCCCGCCACTACGCACGTTGTTCATCAGTTTTCCCAAGTCAACCAAAAAGGCGGCGCGGCCAATGCGACCACCGCTGCCATCTGAGGCGGCGGCGTCGGCGGCCCCCAGTGAAAACGAAGTGGCCTGAACTTCCAGTTTTTCTACTGCCAAGCGAGCCAAGTCCGAGGTGTCAACACGTCCCTTAAAGTTACCCACCATCTGCGACTCAGCCATGTGTACTTGCGGAGTGCTGAGTTCAAACGGTTCCATCCGCCAATCGGCTTGCAGTACCTCGGCATGTTGCATGTCCAAGCGACCCTCAATCCCTAAGTTCACGTTACCACGAAAAACGTAGTCCGCTGGCAGAGCCTGGAGTGACGTGCCGCGACGCTGCCAATTGGCTAAATCTCCGGTCAATTGAACTGTAAAAGCGGCAGGGGGAATGGCTGGTGCGGCGGTCGTGGCTGCAACCAATCGAACTGGTTCGCGGAGATCGATCACGAGCCGTTCTTGAGCTGATGTCAGGTCGATGTTGGCGATGTCAATCTGCGTAGGTGAATTATTTTCCAACCGGGTGTGGGCGTTAAATTTACCAATCCAAGCTGGCTCCCGCAGCTCGCCGCCGTTACTCCAAGCGACCGTCAGCGGCGTGGTTTTCAGTTCACCTGTCGTCACCACCAAGCCTGGCTGCGATTGGCTCCATTTCAAAGCGAGATCGGCTGAGCCAGTCATGTTACGAATTGGCAGTTCAATAAATTGGGCCAAACGCTGCTGCAACAGAGCCAGGTCGGCATTTCCGGTTAGATTGCCGGCTACAAGTGTGCCTTGTCCGCGCAGGTTGCAGAACTCGGCGGAACAGAGGGCTCCAAATTGGATCTGGCCATCTTCACCCGCTCCAGCTTGCAGTTCCAATTTGAGCGGATCATCCCAAACCAGCGACTGTCCGGATGCCTGGGCGCGTAGTCCCACCAGTTCAAAAGTGCCGCTGCTGAAGGGCACTCCCGCCGCGTTATTCTGCTGACTGAGCACAAACTGGGCACTGCCGGACATCAATTGCGTATCCTGACGCAACGGCACTAGCGTCTCCGCCGTCTTGACCAATTTGGCTAAGTCCACGGTTCCGCGCGCATCCAGCACCGCGCCAGCGATCCAAGGTTGGCTCAGAGTGGGCATTACCAGCGGCCAAGGGAGCTGGGCTGAGGCGGTGGCGTTCGCAAAGTCGCAGACGATTTTCCCGTTGTCCAGTTGCAGGCGCGCATCGGCCAGAGTGCATTGTCCGGATACAGCTATTTGTTCAATGGCGGCCGGGGTGGCACCCACCCACTGTGGCGCGTTAATACTTAGCTGCGAAGTAGCCAGTTGCTGGACATCGAAGCTCCAGCGATTCGCGTCCATCAGCGTGCCGGCAATTTTGGCCGTAACGGAGCCTTGTAAGTCGTCGATGGGAATCTCAGGCAAACGCGCATGGATAACATGCCAGAAGTCGAGCGGCACGTGATCGAGTACCGCACGCACTTCGAATGAGGCCTGCTCCGCACCTTGTTTTACTTCAGCCGCAATCGTGCCTGAGCGAACTGTGTCGCCCGCTATCGTCGTCATCGCAGTGGGGGCATTGGCAGTGCTGACAACGCGACCCGACGCCGCCGCTATGTTGGCTTGCAACTGCACGGGACCAATCACTTCACCCACCTGAGGCAGCGCCACGGATAGCTGTGGCATGCTCAGAATCCAGGACTGCTGGCGGTCCGGCGAGCTGAGATTCAATCTTGTGTCGAGGATCTCGATCGCACCCGACATCATGGCGCTGCTTGACTGGCTGGGAGTCGATTCCGCAGGCGTCGAGGATGCATATCGACTCAGAATTGGTTGGAGGGCTTCTTCCAAGTTGCTGGTACCGTTGTGGGTCACCACATCCGCTTCCACATTGCTGACGCGAACCGTGCCCAGGGCAGAGCTATTCATGATCCAGCCAAAAATTCCTTTTTCGGTTTGGATGCTACCAACACGTACCAGAGCTTTGCCATCGGCATCACTCAACTGCAAGCCTTGGACAGCCAGCGGCTGCCACCAACCAGCTTCCACACGGTCAAAACCCACGCTCAGCGGGGCCAGACCACCAAAGCGGTGAATGAGCCCCAGCAAAATACCGCGCGAGGTGAGAATCTTGGGCAAGAAGATCACACCGATCATCAACAGTACAAACAATCCGAATGCAATCGTCCTCCATGGCCGTAGACGTCTTCGACGCACTTTTGCAGGTCGATCGAGGTCGTCCAGTTGTTTCTTGGCCATTTCTCAAACTCCGTTTTCAACCACCAATCGCTAGCATTTCATCCACTTCACCCTCAATTGTATTCAGAATAAGCGCTGGACCGCCATAGAGAAGTGCGGCTTTGGCCCGCGATCCACGCGGGCGAGCCCTTGTCAGCGTGCGAGAAACTGCCAGTCCAGCCAGCACCCATTTTTCTATGTGAGCTGGGTCGAGGAAGTTGCACAAATGATCGTTCGATCATTATGTGCCTTCTTTCCTTTCTTAGCGTGAGCTTAAAAGTTGGCCGAGAAGGCCTATTTATTTAAGATTTCGCGATTGCTCAAGCTGGCTGCGGTGCGGTTCAGGTTATCGACTTCAACGCAAAGTTCCTCCCAGCAGAAAATAAAGGACAGGCTATGTAAACAGTTGACGTCAGATTCTCGTTAGCAGACTCTGGGAGGATCGGTGATTGTGGCGGTAGATCTCACCCGATTTGGTTGAATTGCCGAAGATTGGTCCGTCTAATACGGATTTGGTGGATCAAGTTTCGAAGTACTTCGGTGGCGAAACGACTCAGTGCGCAGCACGATTTAAGTCGCAGTCAACTTGCAGGCCCCGGCGACTTGGAAAATGTATTCGGACGATGGCTGCGCAGTTCTTAGCTAGGTGTTTTAGGCTGGGCAACCGTCGAGGTTGGCGAGGTGATGGACGCCAAGTTTCTGCGCGACCTCGCGCAGCCGCTGGCGACTGGTCGATAGAAAACGACCGAGACCGCGGCCGCCACTGAGTTTCTGCAATCGAGCTCGCCAAAGGTCTGCGGAACTGCCTAGCCGCTCAAAGATGTCAGACAACTCAGCCGATATCGATGCCTTGCCTTCGCGTAGCAGTCGACCGGTGTATTCGACCAGCATCAGATAATTGCCCAACGTAAATCCGCTGAGCATCCCCTCGCGCTGAGAATCTATTTGCCGACGATCCTCGATCGGAATCAACCACAGCGCCTCCTCCAATTGCTTTGACGCTCGCGAACCGGCCACACTACCAGCACGGGCGACTTGCAGATCCTGCTCGCGCCCCTGTTTTTTCACATGTTCGACGCGAGCTTTCACCGACGTGTGATCACTCTCCTCTGGAACTGCCGCAATGCCAGCCGCAACGGGGTTCAAGTCGATGTAGGCACACACCGACAGCAGTGCTTCTTCGTCCAGAATCGCAATCGATTTGAAGCGCCCTTCGAAAAACGCTCCGGTGCAGTTCTCGGCTTTGTTGACCATCCTCGATAGCGGTTCTTTTAAGCACTTCATAAACCAACTCAGCGACCCCAAGCGTTCACGCGTCGCAGCGATCCACTTGGCATCTTTCAATCGCTCATTCACCAATGCCTTTAGCTTTTCAGGCGGTAGCGGCTTCCGATCGGTACCACGCGGCGGGAAGAGCTTGAACCAGCGATTGACGACTTCTTCCGCATTCCACTCCTTAGCTTTGAGTGAATCGAGTCTCAGCAGCAAATGGAGATGATTGTCCATTACCGAAAAGCCACCGACAGAAACTGCGAAGATTTCCGCAAGTTCTTTCAACCGTCGTTCGATCCAACCTTTTCGGTCCCCTGAGTTCGAATCCTCGCCTTCGGCGAAGAGAAAAGCCCTTCTGACGCATCTTGAGATGCAATGATACCAACGACTTACGGCGACATCCACCAATTTTGAACGGGCAATCGTCATCTCTAGTTCTCCCTGATTAATCCGCAGAGTTTACCAGGAACGACCGCTGTCGTCCAATTGCATTGCCTGTCCTTTTGTTTCCTTTTGTTTCTGTTTTGTTTCTGTCTTTTTGCTTTTCTTTCTTTGGGTCGAGTAAGTTGCACAAATGATCGCTCGATCATTATTTGCCCTCTTTCCATCCCTGCCATTCAATAATCTTTTTGAACAAGTCCGCTACACCAATCTGCAACGCCCAATGATTCAAGTAGTCCATGTCGAGGGAGTCGCCAGAAACAGCGGCGATGCCGCGGGCGTCGGTGATTTGCCGATCGGACGGACTGATTGTGTGCCAACGAAGTTTGTGCAGTAGCACGTCCTCGGCGGTTGCGATCCAGGCGGGTTGGTCAAACAATGAAATTCGCAGTCGCCGTCTGAATCGCTCGAACTCGTATTCGTCGCCCGCGACGCGAAAGAAGTCAACCTTGAGCGCCGAACGGTTGTCGAGCGCGTTGAATTGGTTTGGAGGACGCAAGCCGGACTGGACACTGATCGACTGAATGAAGAATTGATCTTCAAACGCCGTGACGATGCGGTTCACATCC